>JBCCVL010000007.1:0-60824 GCA_039195375.1 Actinomycetota bacterium | reverse complement strand
GAGTCGATCGTCGCCGTAGACCTCGGCGACGAGCGACGTCGGCTCGACGCCACCAGACGTATCCCGACCGACGATCTGCCCAGCGGTCGCGGCCGCGAACCAGGCCTCGTCCGAGACGTCACGCCCGAGCAGCGAGCCGGTGTCGAGCGGCTGGCCGAGGTGGTCGACCTGGTTGAGCCCGACGACGGCACCGTTGTGGTCGGTCACCAGCACGAGGTCGTAGACCCCGTAGATCGTCATCAGCTCGTCGATCAGCTCCTGGCGACCGGCCCGCCCGCCGAGCGCCATCGGGTTGGCGGCGAAGGCCTGCACGTCGCGGAGGCGCTCCGCCAGCTGGCGATCGACCGTCTCGGCGGCGACGACCGCCGCATCCTCCAGGCGGTTCCCGGCCTGGTCGACCACCACCGTGGCCGCCCGCCGGTAGCCGAACCAGCCCAGCACGAGCAGCGGGACGACCCCGACGACGACGACACCGAGCGTCATGCGAGCCGTGAGACCCAGCAGGCGGGTTCGGCGAGTGGGCAGGGGCATCGAAACGGGCCTCCGGAAGGCGGCACGAGGAACTGGTCCTCCTAGGTTTCGGTACACCCCGCTGTCGCTTGAGGTTGGATGGTGGCGACCGAGCGGCGGGACCTCAACAACGGCGGACCGTGGCCGACGCGGGAGTGGTCCGGATCACCCGGACCACCCGTCCGACCCGCCAGGACCGGCCACATGACCGACATGCTGCACGACTTCCTCATCGAGAGCGCCGAGGGGATCGACCTGATCGACCACCACCTCATCGCGCTCGAGGAGCGGCCGGACGACGAGGAGCTGCTGACCGAGATCTTCCGCAGCCTGCACACGATCAAGGGCAGCTGCGGCTTCTACGGCTTCGACAAGCTGGAGAGCGTGGCCCACTCGGCCGAGAACCTGCTCACGCTCCTCCGCTCGGGCGACCTCACGTTCGGTCCCGCCATCGCCAACGCGCTGCTGGCGATGGTCGACATGATCCGCAGCATCCTCGGCACGATCGAGCGGACCGGCGAGGAGGGCGAGCCCGAGGTCGCCATGCTCGCGGCCCGGCTCGACGCGTTGGCCGACGGCGGGGCGTCCGAGGTCGACACGAGCTGGGACGCCGTCACCGCCGACGACCCGGCGGCCACCGGCGACGCACCGGTCGAGGTCGGCGACGGCGGAGGGGATGCCCCCACGGTCCGCGAGCCGGCCGACGATCGCGGGCCGGCCGACGAGGCCGGCTCGACACCGGGCGGCGGCAGCGACGGTGACGACATCGTCGAGCGCCTCGGCGACCGGCTGGTCGAGGCCGGGATGGTCGACCGCCAGGACGTGGAGCTGGCCGCAGCCCAGCAGGGGCTTGGTGACGGGCGCATGATCGGTGAGATCCTCGTCGACGAGGGCAAGACGAGTGCGGCCGACGTGGCCAGGGCAGCCGGCTCGTCGCCGACCGGCTCGGTCACCGAGTCGACGATCCGGGTCGACGTCCGACTCCTCGACGATCTGATGAACCTCGTCGGCGAGCTCGTGTTGTCCCGCAACGAACTGGTCCGGCTCGCCACCGACTACGAGGACAACGTCTTCGTCCCCCCGTCACAGCGGCTCAACCTGATCACCACCGAGCTGCAGGAGGGGATCATGAAGACCCGCATGCAGCCGATCAACTCGGCCTGGTCGAAGCTGCCCCGCGTCGTCCGCGACCTGTCCCACCAGCTTGGCAAGGACGTGCGGGTCGAGATGATCGGTCGGGAGACCGAGCTCGACCGGACCATCATCGAGGCCATCCGCGACCCGCTCACCCACATCGTCCGCAACACGGTCGACCACGGGATCGAGGGCCCGGACGAGCGGTCGGCCGTCGGCAAGGATCCGCACGGGACCCTGACCCTGCGGGCCAGCCATCAGGGTGAGCAGGTCAACATCGAGATCTCCGACGACGGTCGCGGCATCGACCCGGAGCGGATCCGGTCCGTCGCCGTCGAGCGGGGGGTGATCGGCCGTCAGGAGGCCGAGGACCTCTCCGACGCCGAGGCCGCCCACCTGGTCTTCCAGCCCGGGTTCTCGACCGCCGAATCGGTGACGAACATCTCCGGTCGCGGCGTCGGCATGGATGTGGTCAAGTCCAACGTCGAACGGATCGGTGGCTCGGTCGATCTGCGGACCGAGGTCGGTCGTGGCACGACCTTCACGATCAAGATCCCGCTGACCCTGGCCATCATCCCCGCCCTGACCGTCCGGGCTGACGACAACCGCTATGCGATCCCCCAGGTCAACGTGTTGGAGCTGCTCCGGCTGAAGGTCGGGGGCGATGACCGCATCGAGGACCTGCACGGCGCCGCCGTGTACCGGCTCCGGGGCAAGCTGCTCCCGGTTGTCGACCTGCGGGAGCAGCTCGGGCTCCCGCCGATCGAGACCAGGACCACCAACATCGCCGTGGTCAAGACCGACACCCTCCGCTTCGGCCTCGTCGTCGACGGCATCGAGGACAACGGCGAGATCGTGGTCAAGCCGCTCAGCCAGCAGGTCAAGGACCTCAAGCTGTTCTCGGGGGCCACGATCCTCGGCGATGGCAAGGTGGCCCTCATCCTCGATCTGCTCGGCCTGGCTGACCTGGCCGGCCTCTCGGCCGGCAGCCCGACGATGAAGGAGGTCGAGGCCCAGCAGGCGGCCGACGAGCTCAGCCTCCGCTCGGTCGACGCCGAGGCGTTGATCGTGCTGTCGGTCGGCGGCGGCGAACGGGTGGCGATCCCGCTGAACGAGATCGACCGGCTGGAGGAGGTGCCCGCCGACACGATCGAGCGGTCCGACGGTCGGCCGGTCGTGCAGTACCGGCGGGCGCTGATGCCACTCGTCGACCTGGGTCAGGTCATCGGTCTCGGCGGCTCGGTGCTGACCGAGAACCAGCGGATCAACGTCGTCGTGTGCCTCTCCGGCGGGCGCACCGTCGGTCTCGCGGTCGACCAGATCCTCGACATCGTGCACTCCGACGCCGTCCAGCCGGCCGGCCAGCCGGGCACGGTCATCATCGACGGCCTCGTGACCGACCTGATCAACCCGCAGACCGTGGTGGCGGCAGCCCTGCCGTCGCTCCACCGCCCGGCCGACGCGGACCAGCAGGGCGGGTACGAGGGCGAGTGGCTGCCGCTCGGTGCGACCACCTGAGCATCGGGCTGGCCGGAGCCACCGAGCGCTGCGTCCGGCGCAGCCAGCTGCGGAGACGGACCGGCGTCAGCCGTCTGCGTCGTCCCAGGCCAGCATCCCGCCGGCCAGGTTGACCACGTCGCCGAAGCCGGACGCGGTCAGGAACTCCGCCGCCTTGGTGCTCCGGCCGCCGCTGCGGCACAACAGCACCACCCGCCTGGCCTGATCGAGCTCGCCGACGCGGGTCGGCAGGTCACCGAGCGGGATGTTGACGGCCCCGGGGAGGGTGCCGCCGGCCACCTCGTCCGGCTCGCGGACGTCGATCAGTTGGCCGTTCTGGCCGACGGCGGTGGTGTAGTCGGTCACCGGGTGATCGGTGTGCATCGGGAACCTCCGGGGCTTGGTGATCGGGCCGCTGGCGGCCGCGGGCCACGATACCGTCTCCTGCCATGTCGACTCCCGATGCAGACGCCGTCGCCGTGGCCGCCGAGCGGCTGGCCGGGCTGGTGGTGCGGACGCCGCTGGTCGAGGCCGAGCCGATGGCGGCCAGGACGGGCTCCCGGGTCGTCATCAAAGCTGAGCATCGTCAGGCGACCGGCAGCTTCAAGCTGCGGGGGGCCACCAACATCGTGCAGGCGTTGGCGTCCGACGAGCTGGCGACGGGGGTGATCACGGCCTCCTCGGGCAACCACGGCATCGGAACCGCAACCGCTGCGGCCCGGCGCGACGTGCCCTGCACCGTCTACCTCCCCCGCGGTGCGGCCAGACCGAAGCGCGACGCCATCGCCCGCCTCGGGGCCACCGTCGTCACCGTCGACGATCCCGACGCGGCAGCGGCCGAGCGGGAGGCCAGGGCCGAGGCCGAGCGTCGGGGCCGCCGCTACGTGTCGCCGTACAACGACCCGCTGATCGTTGCCGGCCAGGGAACGATCGGGGTCGAGTTGGTGGAGGACTGGTCCGGTGCACCGCCGGACGCCGTCGTCGTCGCCGTCGGTGGCGGCGGGCTGATCTCGGGGATCGGCACCTGGCTGCAGGCCAACTGGCCCGACACCGACCTGATCGGAGCCTCCCCGGCCAACGACGACGCCATGGCGGCCTCGGTGGCCGCCGGGTCGATCATCGAGGTGGAGGCGACACCGACGTTCTCCGACGGGACGGCCGGCGCCGTCGAGCCGGGGGCGATGACGTTCGAGCTGTGTCGCCGGCTGGTCGACCGGTGGGAGTCGGCGACCGAGGTCGAGATCGCCACGGCCGTCCGATCGATGGTCGACGATCACCACGAGCTGGTCGAGGGCTCGGCCGGCGTCGCACTGGCGGTGGCCGAGCGCTTCGCCGGCGATCATCCCGGCTCAACGGTCGCCGTCGTCAGCTGCGGAGCCAACGTCGCCTCGTCCCGATTGGCCGAGATGCTGGCGGTGGCCGGCCCGTCGTCGTAGCGAGCCTCCGACCGGCGGCACCGGCCGACAGCCCGTCGGGTCGACCGGGTCCCGACCGACTCGGGCCCGACCGGTACGCTCGGGTCATGGCCTCCTCCAGACCGGACCTCGACGTGTTGACCGGCCACATCGTGGCCCTGGCCGAGATCAACTCGGGGTCGTTCAACCCGGACGGCGTCGATGCCTGCGGGGAGCGGTTGGCCGAACTGGTCGCCACGCTTGCACCGGACGAGATCGGAACGATCGACGTCGACCCGACCCCGCAGGTCGACACAAGCGGGGCCGTCGTGCACCGGCCGGTCGGGCGGGCCCTGCGGGCGGCCAAACGGGCGGACGCCCCGTTCCAGATCCTGGTCTTCGGCCACCTCGACACGGTCTTCGGGCCGGACGACCCCTTCCAGTCGGTGACGGTCGACGGCACGATGCTGCACGGCCCCGGCGTGGCCGACTGCAAGGGCGGACTCGTACTGGCCATCGAGACCCTCCGCCAGCTGGAATCCGGCGATCCGGTGACGGGGCGCAGCCCGGTCAACGACGTCGGCTGGCAGTTCATCGCCGTCCCGGACGAGGAGGTCGGCTCCATCGGTTCGAAGCCGCTGTTGGCCGAGGCGGCCGCCGGTGCCGACCTCGGCCTCGGCATCGAGCCGGCACTGCCATCGGGCGGCGTCGCCGCAGCCCGCAAGGGATCGCTGACCGTGCACGCCGTCGTCTCGGGCGTGGCGGCCCATGTCGGCCGGGCTCACGGCGACGGCCGCTCGGCCATCCTGGCCCTCGCCCGGTTCATCGACGAGGTCGAGGCCAACAACGAGCGGGACGGGGTGACGGTCAACTGCGGGAAGATCACCGGCGGCGGCGCCCTCAACGCCGTGCCGGACCGGGCGGTCGGCAGCTTCAACCTGCGGGTCGAGTCGAGCGAGGACCAGCGCTGGATCGAGGACCGGTTCGCCGTGGCCGCCGCCGAACCGGACCGCGAGATCGAGCTGATCTGGACGTCGCGGCGGCCACCGAAGGTCAGGACCCCCGAGCTGGAGCGGGTCCTGGCCGACGTGACCGAGGCAGCGGCCGAGCTCGGGCTGACGGTCGAGCCGGAGGACACCGGTGGTTGCTGCGACGGCAACGACCTGGCCGCCGCCGGCCTGATCAACGTCGACAGCCTCGGCATCGCCGGTGGCGGGATCCACAGCCCCGGCGAGTTCGCCGACGTGGCCAGCATCCCTCCCCGGGCGGCGACGGTGGTCGAGGTCGTCCGCCGGGCCCGGGATCGATCGCTCAGACCGTCCTGAGCGGTGGTCGGACGCCCTCGGCGGCTCGGGCAGGGCTCCGACGCCATGCGCCGGACGCCACGCGCGGTTCGTCCCCGCCGGGCGTCGGCACCTGATCTACCCTTGGGCGTCCCGACCCTCCGTCGAACCTGCTGATGGCCCAACCCCCCACCGACCACGAGGCCGATCTCCCCACCCTGCGGCCGGTCCGCTCGGCCGATGCCGAGGCGGTCTGGGGACTGCTGGCGCCCTCGACCGACGAGCTGATCGGGATGTCGTCCCTGCCCCACTCGCTCGAGGCTGCGGTCGAGACGTGCCGGGCCTCGGGGGCGACGCTGGCCGACCTGGCGACCGGTTCGTTCGCCGTGGCCGAAGGCCAGGCCCGCCGGCTCCTGTTCGTGATCGAGCTGACCGGGGGCGGTGACGGATCGGCGGCCAGGGCCGTCGGACTGACCGGGGTCACGATCAAGCACCGCTTCCCGAACCTGGCCGTCGAGGTCGCCACCAGCGAGGACGGGCTCGGCCTCGTCATGGCCAGCAGCTCGGCGCCGTGGACCCGGACCGAGCTCGACTCCTCGTTCCTCGCACCCGAGGCCAGGGGCCGAGGCCTCGGCACGCTGATGTCCCGCGGCCGGTTCCCGTTCCTCCATCTCGTCGGTAGTCAGATCCCCCTGACCGTCGTCGCCCACCTCCGAGGCCGTTTCGACGACGACGGCTCCGCACCGTTCTGGCGGTGCTTCGGCGCCAACATCGCCTCGTGGCCGACGTCGACCGACGCCGAGCGGGCCCTGACCCGCCAGCCCGACCTGCTCGACGATCTGGCCGGTCATCGACGGCCGCTGACCGGCGAGGTGCTCGACTCGCTCGGTCCCGTCAACGCCGCATCGCTGCCCGCCTTCCATCTCCTCCAGTCGGAGGGCCTGGTCCCCAACGGCATGTACGACCCGATCGACGGCGGCCCGACGCTCGTCGCCGACCTGGACGACACGGTCAGCGGGCGGCGCCGGGTCCACGGCCGGGCCCGCATCCGACCGGTCGACCCGCCTGGAGCGGCCGGGACAACCGGGGCCCGGCGGACCGATGCGCTCGTTTCGGTCGCCGGCATCGACCGGTTCCGGGTGACCCGGGTCCCGGTCGAACTGGGCGACCGGACGGTCGGCATCACTCGCGACGCCGCCGACGCCCTCCGGGTCGATGACGACGCCCTCCTCACGGCGGTGCCACTGGCCGGGGCGGAAGCGACTGCGTCGGGCCCGTCTGGCGATCCGTCTGGGACGAGCAACGACCGCGACGCCACCGAGGCGGGATCGGCGTGAGCGGCACCGACGGCACCCTCGAGGTGAACTTCGACGGCCTGGTCGGCCCAACCCACAACTACGCCGGTTTGTCGCTCGGCAACCGGGCGTCGATGACCAACGCCGGGGCGGTCGCCAGCCCCCGCCGGGCCGCCCGTCAGGGGCTGGCCAAGATGCGGCGACTCCTCGAGCTCGGGTTGGCCCAGGCGGTGTTGCCACCTCAGCAGCGACCGGACCCGACGGCGCTGCAGTCGCTCGGCTTCACCCCGGGTACACCGCTGGCCGACGTCGCCGCCGTCGCCCCGTCGCTGCCCGCGGTCCTGATGTCGGCGTCGCCGATGTGGGCCGCCAACGCCGCCACGGTGTCGCCGTCGGCCGACACCACCGACGGGCGGGTCCACCTGACGCCGGCCAACCTCACCTCGACCACCCACCGCTCGTTCGAGCCGGTGCAGACCACCGCGATCCTGCGGGCGATCTTCGCCGACCGCGATCGCTTCGCCGTGCACGACCCGCTGCCGGCGGCCCCGGCGTTCGCCGACGAGGGGGCGGCCAACCACGGCCGCCTGGTGAGCGAGCACGGCGCCGCCGGCACCCAGCTGGTCGTGTTCGGGCGGGAGGCGGACGAGCCGGCCTCGGCCGCCGGGTTCCCCCGCCGCCAGACCCGCCTGGCCGGCCAGCTGATCGCCAGGAGCCACGGCCTGCACCCGGCCAGGGTCCACCACATCCGTCAGGCGCCGGCCGCCATCGACGCCGGCGCCTTCCACAACGATGTGGTCTCGGTGGTCAACACCGACGTGGTGGTCACCCACGAGCTGGCGTTCGCCGACGGACCGGCGGCGGCCGAGCGGCTGCCCGGCGCCCGAGTGGTCGTCGTCGCCGACGGGCGGGTCCCCCTCGACGACGCCATCTCGTCGTACCTGTTCAACTCGCAGCTGGTGACGGTGCCGGACGGCCGGATGCTGTTGATCGCCCCGGCCGAGGTGGAGGAGACCCCGTCGACGGCCGCCTGGATCGGCGACGCCGTCACCGATCCGGACAATCCGATCGACGGCGTCGAGATCCTCGATCTCCGGGAGAGCATGCGCAACGGTGGCGGGCCGGCCTGCCTCCGGCTGCGGGTGGTGCTCACCGAGGGTGAGCGGGCGGCGCTGTCGGGTTCGGTGCTGGCCGACGGCGATCTGCTCGACCGGCTGGAGACGTGGGTCGACGACCACTACCGGGATGAGCTCCGGGCCGAAGATCTGCTCGATCCGGCCCTGGAGGACGAGGCCCACCGGGCGCTCGACGCCCTGACCGGGATCCTCGGGCTGCCGGGGATCTATCCGTTCCAGCGCTGACCGCCAACGGACAACCGACAGGTCGAGGTTTTCGCGAACCGTTCCCGTGACGGCGGCGTAGAGGGGAGGAGTAGCACACGAGTTCCCGAGAGGAGGCCACGGATGTCGACCGCACACCACCGGCGACCACCGGCCCGCACGCGCCGCTGGTTCGGCTGGAATCGTGACGTCCCCACCGCCGCCGTCGAGTTGGAGCGCGACGAGCTCCGGCTGCTGTGCCTGCGTCGGGGGGCCACCGTGACCGCCAGCGGGCGGGCAACGCTCCCGCCGGGCACGGTCCGCGGCGGCCGCATCCGGGTGGCCGATCCGGTCGTCGATGGTCTGGCCGCCCTCCGCCGTCACCTGCACCTGCCCGACGGTTGCGCCCTGGTCCAGCTCGTCCAGCCCCGCCGAACCGACGTGACCGGCGGTGAGGTGATCGCCGGGGTCGACGCCGACGAGGTCGCGATCCGCAGCCGCATCGCCAGCGCCGCCGGATTCGGCGACAACCGGCTGGAGCCGGTCCCGAGCGCCATCGACGAGATCATCACCGCCTGCCGACCCCCGGCCGATCCGGGGAACCCGACCGAGCCCCGCTACGCCGAGGGCGCCGGCTGGCGGCTCTACCGGGACGGCGACCACCTCGAGATCGAAGCGAGCGACCGCTTCGTCGACGGCGTCATCGTCGGCCCCTCCCCCGTCGAGCGCCATGCGCTCCCCTGGCCGGCGGCCGTCGCCGTCGATCGAGGCGTCCGGGTCCTCGATCCGTGGCCGCTCCTGCTCGGCGCCGGCCTGGCTGCGGCGAGACGACCGGCGAGGATCGACGAGCTGCCACCCGACCGGCCCGGCGGCTGGACCGTCGAGCGGATCGACGGCCTCTCCCCGTCCGGGCCAGCGGCGGGAGCGGGATCATGAGCGGCACATCGAGCGGGGCCGCCAACGAGACGATGAACGGGACGAGGAAGGGGACGATGAACGAGACGCGCAGCAGGCGGGCCGGTGTCGACACGGCCGTCGAGGGGACCACCAGCGAGCGCCGCGGCCTGACCCACCTGGCCCGCAACCTCCTGCTCCTGGTCCCGCTCGCCCTCGCCGGCCTCGGCGTCGCCCTCGCCACCGGCCAGATCGAGCTGGCGACCGACGGCGAGGTCGCAGCCACCGTCGGGTCGGGCGACGAGACCGCCACCCCGACGGCCCTGCAGTCCGATCCGCTGACCGTGGTCACCGTCCCCGAGCCGGAGCCGGCGCCCCCCTCGACGGTGCGGGTCGAGCTCCCGGTACCCGGCGCCTCCCGCCTCGTCGCCGACGGTGTGAGGCGGATCGTGGATACCCGCCAGCTTGCGGCCGACACCGACCGTGGTGACTTGGCCCTGCCGCCGCCGACCGAGTTCGACGGCGGCGGCGACCCGGTCACCGCGCTCGTGCTCTCCGTGTCCGTTCTCGGCACCGACGGCCCCGGCACGGTCACGATCGACTGCGACTTCGGCTCGATCGACGCCGTGACCGTCGGCGGCGCGGGGGCGACCACCACCGGCCTCGTCGTCGTCCCCGGCCGAGAGCCGTCGCGGCTGATCAATCCGACCGGCGGCGATCTGGTGGTCGACCTCGTCGGCACCTTCGTCGCCTCGGGGGCCACCGCCGAGGGCCGGTTCGTGAGCGTCGACCCGGTCCGGGTCGGTGGGCTCGTGACCGCGACCGATGGCCGGGAGGGCGAGATCGACCTCGGTGGCGCCGAGGCCGGCATCGACTCGGCCGCCGTGACCGCCGCCCTGGTGCTGATCACCGCCGACGTCGGCGACGATGGTGGCCGCATCGGCGTCGGCCCCGCCGCCGGCGCCCTCGACCAGATGCTGATGTGGGGCCCGCCGGCGTCGGCCAACCGGCAGCGGAGCGGCGTGGTGCTCGTCGCCCCCGGCGACGACGGATCATTCGCCCTCCGCTACGACGGTGGCTCGGTGCTCGACGTCGACCTCATCGGCTACGTCACCGGCGCCGACGCCCCGGTCACCACCGACGGGCTCTTCGTGCCCGCCTCCACGATCCTCACGATCGATCGCACCTTCCCGGTTGGCACCACCATCGTCGAGGCCTCGCCCGCTGGGGTCGACGCCGCCTTCGTCGGTGTCCGGGCCGAACCGGGTGGCGGCGTGACCCCACCACGGCCCGGCCTGGCCCGCGACCTGACCTCGGCGTCTGGGCGGACGATCGGGACCGTGTTCGGGGTCGGCACCTCGCCGGACGGCCGGTCCGGCCTGGCGGTGAGCTCGCAGGTCGAGCTGTCGGCCAGACTGCAGATCTTCGGTCACTTCCTGGACGTCGAGGGATGACCCTCCAGCTCGTCGCCTCCGCCGGACCCCTGGCCGGTCCGACCATCGCCACCGCGGCGGCCGACCCGGCCGCCGCGATCCCCGACTCGATCACCGACACCGTCGCTCCCGAGCCCATCGTCGAACCCGACTCCCGCCCGACCGCCCGGCCGGCCACCGGCCTCCCTACACTCGGGGGGCAGGTTGATGGAGGGCGACCGTTGGACGATGTGATCAGCCGATTCCGGGCCGGTGACGAGGCCGCCATCCGGACGCTCTACCAGCGTCACGGCGGCGCCGTGTTCACGGTGGCCCGTTCGGTGACCGGCGACCGGGAGCTGGCGAGCGAGGTGGTACAGCAGACGTTCACCAAGGCGTGGCAGGCGGCCGATCGGTTCGATCCAGCCCGCCCGATCGCCCCCTGGCTCTACGCCATCGCCCGCCGCACCGCGATCGACGTGCTCCGCCACGAGCGCCGCCCGACCACCGGCGGCCATGCGGCCGAGACCGACCCGGGCGTGCCCGGACCCTCGTTCGAGCGGACGTGGGAGATCCACGAGGTCCGTACCGCGATCGACGACCTCCCCCCGGAGGAGCGGGAGGTGGTCCGCCTGTCCCACCTCGCCGGGCTGTCGCACCCCGAGATCGCCGAGCGCCTCGGCATCCCGGTCGGCACGGTCAAGTCCCGATCGTCGAGAGCCCACCGGCGCCTGGCCGCCGCCCTCCGACACCTGAGCACCGAGCGGGAGGGTGGACGATGAGCGACCGCTTCCCCACCGACCCCATCGACGACGATCCGTTCCTCGATCCCGAGCTGGCGCCGCTGGCCGCCCTGCTCGGCGACGCCGCCCTCTGGGAGGAGCCGCCGCCGGAGCTGGAGGAAGCCGTCGTGGCCGCCGTCCAGCACGAGGCCGGCACGACGCGCCGGTCCATCGAGTCGCCGGCCCCCGTCGAACCGGCGCTCGCCCCCGTCGTCCCGATCGAGCGGGCCCGGCGCCGCTGGGTCGCCCCGCTGGTCTCGGCCGCGGCTGCGGCCCTGCTCGTGGTCGCCGGCTTCGGGCTGGCGTCGAGGCTGTCGGACGACGCGCCGGTGATCGACCACGAGGTCGCTCTGGCCGGCACCGAGCTGGCCACCGGGGCCTCGGCCCGTGCCGAGGTCACCGCCACCCCGCTCGGGACCCGCATCATCCTCGACGTGACCGGGCTGCCGCCTGCGCCGGAGGGCTCGTACTACGAGGCCTGGCTCCGGCAGAGCCCCGAGATCGGGGTCAGCGCCGGCACGTTCCACCTCCGGGGTGGCGACGGCGAGATCGAGCTGTGGGCCGGCGTGACCGTCGACAACTACCCGCTGATCACGGTCACCCTCCAGGAGGAGGGCGGCGGCGCCGCCTCGTCCGGCCGGGTGGTGCTGGCGGGACGCGTCGACGGCTGACCGCCGACCGGCACCCCGTGCCGGTCGACACGCCGGCCGCCGCCGACCAAGATCGAGAGGATGATCGCACCGGCCGACGTCCTGATCACCGAGAGCCGCCCCGGCGAGGTGCTGGCCGCCCTGCACGACTCGGCCTCGGCCGAGCGGGAGTACCTGTTCGCCGCCCGAGACGCCGATCCGGCCGACCTGGTCCTGGTGGCGTGGGAGGGTGAGCCGGACCAGCCGACGGCGGTCGGCTACATCGCCGCAACCGACAACCGGGAGGACGGTCTGGCCATCTGGGAGCACCTGGTCGTGCCGTCGCACCGGACCAGGGGCCTCGGTCGCCGACTCCTCGGCGAGCTGGTCAGACGGGCCCTACCGGGAGCGATCGTGGTGGTCGACCCGATCGGTGAGTACGACCCGGAGCGGATCGCCGACTACTACGCCGACCTCGGGTTCCTCCGGGGTGAGGGCGACCGGCGGATCTGGGCGACGGTGACCGACGTGATCCGTGCCACCCCGGCGACCGAGCCGAGTGGGTCCGAGCGTTCGGTCACGGTCAGGACCCTGCTCGACCGCAAGGGCAGCTCGGTGGTCACGCTCGGACCAGAGGCAACGGTCACCGCCGCCATCGACGCGCTCAACCGCCACCACATCGGCGCCCTCGTCGTCTCCCGCGACGGGTTGCGCATCGAGGGCATCCTGTCCGAACGCGACATCCTGACCGGGCTCGGCGAGCACGGCGCCGGCTTCCTCGACCGGACGATCGCAACCGTGACCACCAGCGACGTCGTGACCTGCGTCGCCGGTGACACGATCGCCAACGCCATGGAGCTGATGACCAGGCGGCGGGTCCGGCACCTGCCCGTGACCGAGACCGGCCAGCTCGCCGGCATCATCAGCCTCGGCGACCTCGTCAGCTTCCGGCTCGACCGGGTGCCCCAGGCCGACACCCCCGCACCGGCCTGACCGGGCGGTTGAGGCGACCATCGGGGGTGCGGGCGACGACCGGGTCAGCCGCCGGCCGCCAGGTGACGCTGGTCGACGAGCCACCGGCGGACCGCCGGATCGGCGGTCAGACCGATCGCGCGGTCGTAGGCCGTATCGGCGTCGTCGGTCCGGCCGGCCTCGGCCGCCAGCCAGGCCCGAACGGCCCAGTGCGACTGGTGACGCGTGAGCTGCTCGCCGGTGCGCCCGGCCAGGAGGTCGTCGAGCACGACCAACCCGTCGTCCGGCCGACCGACCCGGCCGAGGCTGGCGGCGTAGCCGATCGCCGCGCCGAGCGTCGGGCAACAGCGGACCAGCAGCTCGTAGCCGCCGTTGATCGCCGCCCAGTCCGTCTCACCGGTCCTGAGCCGGTCAGCGTGCTGGGAGTGGATGGCGGCCTCGAGCTGGTAGCGGCCGGGTCGGCCCCGCTCGGCGGCGCGGCGCAGCGCCGCCTCGCCGGCCCGGACCAGGTCGACGTTCCAGTCGGCCGGGTCCTGCTCCTCCAACGGCACGAACTCGCCATCGGTGCCGCGACCGGCATGGCGGCGCGACTCGCAGAGGCAGAGCAGCGCATACAAGCCCTCACCCTCCGGCTCCTCTGGGAGGAGGTCGACCAGGAGCCCGGCCAACCACATGGCCTCGCCGACGAGGCCGTCGGCGGCGTCGGCCTGTCCGGGAACGGCGTCGCGCCCGGCGGTGTAGGCGGCGTAGACCGCGTCGAGCACGTAGCCGACCCGCTCGGGCAGCTCGGCGTCGTCGGGGACCTCGAAGGGGATCGCCCGCTCGACGATCTGACGCTTGGCCCGGACCAGGCGCTGGCCGATGGTCGCCGGCCGGACGAGCATGGCCGACCCGATCTGCTCGGCGGTGAGACCGAGCACGGTCTGGAGCATCAGCGGCGTACGCACGCCATCGGGCACGTCCGGGTGGGCGCACAGGAACAGCAGCTCGAGGCGGCGGTCTGGCAACCCGGTGAGCAGGGTGCCGTCGACCGCCTCGGTCGCTTCGTTGGTCAGCCGGAGGCGGGGGTCACGGCCGAGCCGCTCGACCGTCTGCTGGCGGGTGGCCCCGCGCCGCCCCTCGTCGATGAGGCGGCGCCGGGCCACGGTCAGCAACCAGGCCTCGGGATTGTCTGGCACCCCCTTGTCCGGCCAGGTCGCCAGGGCGGCGACCAGCGCATCGCCGAGAGCGTCCTCGGCGACGGTGATGCTGCCGCTGCGGGACGTCAGCCAGGCCAGGAGTCGGCCATACGACTCACGGGCCGCAGCCTCGACATCGTCGCCGGCGGCCTGCGCCCCGGCGCGGCGCCGCCCGACGGCCCGCGGCCCGAGACGCCGCTCCCGGCCGGGAGGCTGACCGCTCAGGCCGGCGCCTCCATCTCCATGACCGGGCGCAGCTCGACGGCGCCGCTGGCGGCGGCCGGGCACGAGTCGGCCAGGGCGAGGGCCTCGTCCATGTCCTCGACCTCGAAGATCATGTAGCCGCCGAGCGACTCCTTCGAGTCGGCGTAGGGGCCGTCCTGGATCTGGCGCTCGCCGTCACGGAATCGGAGGGTGACCGCTCCCTCCGGGCCGGCCAGCACGTTGCCGCCGACGACCTTGTCGGCAACGGCGCCGCTGTACGACATCCACTTCTCCCAGTACTTCTCGGCGGCCGGCGACGTGCGGTCGGCGAAGTCCTCGGGGCTCTCCTGGATCAGCATGACGACCTTCATCGGTCCTCCCTTTCTCCCCGGGCCATCGGCCCGGTCCTCGCTGGGCCATCGGCCCGGTTGTTCGCGGGCCGGTTGGCCCGATCACCAGCTTCGTCGCCTCCGGCAGCTCGATTTCGACATCCGGTCACGATTCTGTTCGCGGCGACCCGCCGAGGGCCAGCACCAGCCGGGCGCCCCCGAGCGGACTGTCGCCGATGTGGAGGGAGCCGCCGTGGACCGACGCCACCCGCTCAACGAAGGCCAGCCCGAGGCCGGACCCCGGCTCGGTCGTCGATCCCCGCTCGAACGCCCGCACGATTCGGGCCCGGTCGGCCGCCGGGATGCCGGCGCCGGCGTCGTCGACGGTGACCGTCCCGTCGGCCCCGATCGTGACCACGATCCGGTCACCGGTCGGCTCGCCCCGCCGTCGGCCGTGGCGCAGGGCGTTGCGGACGAGATTCTCGACCGCGAGCCTGACCCCGTCGACCCAGAGCCACTGCACGCTCGTCTCGACCCCGGCGAGTTCGACCGACACGTCCCTGGCCTCGGCTGCGAGGGCGCCGACGGCCCGGTCGACCACGTCGGCGAGGTCGGCCGTCTCGAACGAGCCGGCGTCGACCAGGTCGACCTCGGACAGGCGGCGCACGGCGTCGAGCGTCGATCGCAGGCGCCCGAGCTCGGCCCGAGCGGTCTCGACCCGGCCCGACCAACCTGCGGTCGGCCGCCGGTCGGCGTCCTGGGTGAGCTGGCGGTCGGCCAGCGTCAGGTCGAGGTTGAGCATGGCGCTCTGGAGCGGTGTCCGCAGCTCGTGTGAGGCGGCGGCGGCGAACGACCGTGCGGCTTCGAGGGCGTCCTCCCGCCGGCGGGACGCTGCGGCGAGCTGACCGAGGCTGTCGTCGAGGGCCTTGGCGATCTGTTCGACCTCCGGGGTCGGACGATCGATCGACACCGACCGGTCGGTGCCGTCGTCGGTCCCGAGCGCCCGGACCTCGGCCGCCAGGTCGGTGAGCGGTCGAGCCGCCCGCCGACCGGCCACCAGGCCGAGCGCTGCCACCAGGGCTGCGGCCAGCGCACCGACGGCCACCACCCGCCGCCGCAGCAGACGGAGCTGGGCGTCGACGTCGCCGAGTGGCTCGACGAACTCGACGAGCGCCCGGTCGCCGGCTTCGGGCACGTCGCGGACTTCGACGGCCAGCAACCGCCATGCCTGACCGTCGGCCCGGACGGTCCGCCAGCCCGGCTCGGTCAGCGGCGGGAGGCCCGACGGCGGCAGCGACCCGAGGCGGACGATGCCGCGGCCGGCGTCGACGCGGGCCCCCTCGACGAGGAACGCCAGCTCGGACACCCCGATCCTGGCACCGACGGCGGCGAGTACCGGAGCCGCCTGGGCCCGCTCCCGCAGCTGGTCGTCGACCCGTTCGGAGAGGCTCCTGGCGAAGAGCAGGGACCCGACGACGGTGGTCAGCACGACGGCGAACAGACCGCATGCCCCGGCCGCCAGCGCCGTCCGGTTGGCGAGCGTCATCGCTCCGCCGGACGTCGTGGCCGGCACCGGCGCCGCGGCGACCGCCCCGCCCCCGTTGATGGGTTCATCGGGAGGCGACGGGGGCCGCGTCGATCACGAAGCCGACGCCGCGAACGGTGCGGATCACCTCGGTGTGGCCGGCGGCCGCCAGCTTGCGTCGCAGATAGCCGACGAAGACATCGACCACGTTGGTCTCGACGTCGAAGTCGTATCCCCAGACCATCTCCAGCAGGGTGAGCCGCGACAGGACCAGGTCGCGGTTTCGCACGAGCTCGGTCAACAGCTCGAACTCCCGCCTGGTGAGGTCGAGGACGACGTCACCGGCAAGCGCCCGCCGCCGGTCGACGTCGATCCGGATCGGGCCGGCCGTCAGCACAACCGAGCCACGCCCGTCGCCCGACCCGACCGACCTGGCCGACCGTCGACGCAGGGCCGAGAGTCTGGCCACCAACTCGGCGAGGTCGAAGGGCTTGACGAGGTAGTCGTCGGCGCCGACCGACAGTCCCTCGACCCGGTCGGCGACGGCATCCCTGGCGGACAGGATGAGGATCGGGACGTCGTGGTCGCGGTCCCGCAGCTGCCGGCACAACTCCAGGCCTGAGATGCCGGGCAGGCCGACGTCGAGGACGACGAGATCGGTCGACCGGCGGCCGAGGTGTGCATCGGCGGCCTCGGCCGTCCCGACGGCGGTGACGTCGAAGCCACCGGCGGTGAGCCCCTCGGCCACCGCCAGCCGGACCGGTTCGTCGTCCTCGACCACGAGGACCCGCGGTTGGTCGGCCGTCATCGCACCCACTCAAGCACGAGCCGAGCCGACATCCGGTGACCGGCCGGTCGGCGACGCCGTTCCGGCCGACCGGTCACGACACGGTCAGTCATCGGCGAACGAGGACTCCATCTCGGCCAGGAGCCGATCGAGCTCATCGAGGTTGGCCTCCAACTCGGCGATCTCCGCATCGGTCATCGACGGCGCCGTCGCTGCTGGAACCGATTCGTCGCCCCTCTCGACCGACGCATCGGCCCACCCATCGACGGTCGGGTCCGGCGTCGGATCGGCCGCCTGGCCGGCCTCGGCGATCCGCTCCGTCGGGGCCCCGTCGTCCCCGTCGCCAACGGCGGTGACCGGTTGGCCGGCGTCACGATCGGTTGAGGGCGCCCGCTGCTCGGCCCGGCAGGCCGCCGTGACCAGCGCCAGCACGCCAAGCAGGAAGACGAACACCCGGCTGGACGGACGACGGCTCACCGGTCGACGCCGGCATCGGCACACCGCTGAGCCAGGTCGTCCAGCTCACCTCGACGCTGCTCGAACACGTCGAGCGACGCCTCCCGGACCGCTCGACGGTTCTCGAGCACCTCGACCAGCTCGGTCCGGCCGTTGTCGGCGGCCCGGGTGATCCGGTCGTCGAGCCAGAGCAGCGAGCCCCGGGTGTCGGCGTCGCCACCGATCCGTTCGATGACGTTGTCGGTCCGGATGACGAGGTTCGGGATGCGCTGGCAGGCCCGCTCGACCCGGACCGGGATGTCGGTGCCGCTCGGCTCCTCGGTTGTCTGGGCGACGCCGGCGGTTGGGGCCAGCAGCAGGGTGGTCGCCGTGAGGGCGGTGGCGGCTACGAGGCGCCGCAGGGTCGTCGACATGAGGGGGTCCTTTCGTGACGGCCGGGCCCGATGCCCAACTCGTCGACGATCGTGAACCCCGTCCTTGTGGGAACTCTGTGGCCCCAATGTGACCTCGGTCACCCATCAAGAGGGTAACCGGGTGCCTCGGCCACGCGGTCGCCACCGGCGGCGATGGACCGACGTCAGCCGTCTGAGCCGACGATCGAGCGGGCCGTCACGACGAGCGCCGGTCGGCCGGCCATCGTCCGCCTACCAGCCTCGACGTCGACAAGACCGGCGGCGAGCAGCGCCTCCGCCATCGCCTCGGCCTCGACCGGGCTGAAGCCGTGGCGGTGGGGGCCGTGGCCCTTGGCCGCCCGCCTCGCGGCATCGGGATGCTCGGGATCGCCAAAGGCCTCGTCGACCAGGAGGATCCGCCCACCCGGGCGCAGCGTCCGGGCCAGCTCGCTCGCCGCCGCCCGCGGGTCGACCCAGTGGTGCATGGCGTTGACCGCCCAGGCGGCATCGATCGACCCGTCGGCTGCGGGGAGGGCCTCGGCCGCACCGTCGACCACCACGATCCGCGACCGGGCCCGATGGAGGAAGCGGCGCAGGGTCAGGACACGACGCAGGAACGGCGTCGGCTCGACGGCGACGATGACCGCACCGCTCGATGTCGCGGCGAACACGCCGGCTCCCATCCCGGCGCCGATGTCGACCACCCGCTCGCCCGGGGTCGGCGCGACGTCACCGATCACGGCGTCGTTCACCTCCGACCGCCACATGCGCGGCGTCTGCTTCACGTAGCGGCGGATCGCCGCGAACCCGCGATCGTTGGCGTGGCCGTGCCCATGGCCGTGATGATCGTCGTGGTGGCCGCCGTGATCCTGCTCGGCCGACGAGGGTGAGCTCATGGATCGATCCTAGAGGGGGTTGGCGACGCCATCGAAGACCGTCGCCACGATGTCGATGTCCTTGAGCGCCATCGGGTCGACGGCGAGCGGATCCTCGCCGAGCACCGTGAAGTCGGCCCGCTTCCCGGCCCGGATGCTGCCGAGCTCGTCGGCCCGACCGAGCACCCTGGCGGCGTTGATCGTGATCGCAGCAAGCGCCTGCTCCACCGTGAGCCGCTCCTCCTGGCCGAGGACCCGACCGCCGTGGTCGACCCGGTTGACCGCCACCCACACCGAGTTGAGCGGCTCGGCCGGGGCCATCGTGAAGTCGGAGTGGACGGTCGTGGTGATCCCGGCCCGGAAGCAGCTGCCGAGGCGGGCCATCTGACTGGCCCGCTCGAAGCCGATCCCCTCCCTGGCGTACATGTGACCGAGCTCGTGCAGGTAGTGGACGTTGGCCGACACGTTTGCGCCGAGGGCCTTGATCCGGTCGATCTGCTCCGGCGTGGAGAACCCGACGTGTTCGAAGGTGAAGCCGTGTTCGAACCGGGGACGCTCACGTTGCAGGGCGGCGAGGACGTCGAGGCCGAGCTCCAGCCCGAGGTCGCCGGTCACGTGCAGGTGGATGACCATCCCCGCGTTCCAGTAGACCCTGGCGGCCTCGAGCAACTGCTCGGGAGCCATCAGCCACTCGCCGTGGTGGCCGTCGATGTAACCGGGCGGGCCGACCTGGGCCAGCTGGGAGAAGAAGGCACCGTCGGCGAACAGCTTCACGTGGTGGCCGAAGCGGAGCTTGTCGGTGTTGCGCTCGGGGAGCCCGGCGATGAACTCGGCGATGTCGGCGTGACTCCGCCCGCCCCGCTGCAGCCCGAGGCCGCTCGGCACCAACTCGACCCGGAAGGGCACGTCGGATCCGCCGAGCACGGAGCTGGTGGCCTCCCACTCGGTCTCGAAGTCGAACAGCCCGACGGCGAGGTCGCCGAGCGTGGTGTGGCCGCCGTGGTGGGCGACCTCGGCCAGCCGGGTCAACCCCTCGGCGTAGCGGTCGGGCGCCAGGAGCAGCGGGTTCAGCTTGGCGATGGCGTAGCCGAGCCCGGCCTCGTAGAAGTGACCGGCCCGCCAGTCGATGCCTGGCCGACCGCCGACCCGGGCCTCGATCAGCTCCAGGTGGTCGAGGAAGGCGGTCGACAGGTACAGCTCGTGGAACGACCGGTGCCAGACGCAGATCGGTCGCTCCAGGCTCACCGCGTCCAGCAGCTCACGGGACATCGCACCGTGCCAGAGCTGGTGATAGCCCCACACGAACAGTGGCCGGTCGTTGTCGCCGGCCGCAGTCCTGCTTGCGTCCAGTGCCCGGAGCCGGTCGACGAACCCATCGGGGGTGGTCACCGGCTCGACCCGACCCCACGGCAGCTTCCATTCCATCGCCGTCACGAACTCCATGGGCAGGAGCACGGCCGCCATCGTCGGGTGGAGGTGCGGGTCGATGAAACCGGGGAGCAGCACGTGGTCGGCGAACCGATCGTCGATCTGGTGGGGGTGTCGGTCGAGCCAGGGCTCCATGCTCTCGATCGTGCCGACCTCGACGATCCGACCATCGCCGACCGCAACCGCCTCGGCCCGTGGCCAGGACCGGTTCATCGTGACGATCGATCGTGCGGTGTACACCGTCAGCTCCATCGCCGAAGTCTGGCAGAATCGGTCCATGAGCGGGATCGCCGTGTTCGACGTCAACGAGACCACCCTCGACCTGGCGCCGGTCCGGGCCGTCGTCGACGACCTGGTCCCGGACGAGGGTGGGACGAGGGCCTGGTTCGCCCGCCTCCTGCAGCTCTCGATGACCGTGACCGCCGTCGGCACGAGCGCCGAGACCGACTTCGGCTCGCTCGCCCGCCAGGCGCTGGTGGCCGTCGCCGCAACCGGCGGGCCCGATCGGGCGGCGGCGATCGACGACGGGGCGCTGGCTCGGCTCGGCGAGGCCATGGGCCAGCTCCCGCCCCACCCCGACGTCGTCGCCGGGCTCGATCGCCTCCGTGACGGCGGCTGGCGCCTGGTCGCGCTCACCAACAGCGCACCGGCCGCGGTGACCGGCCAGCTGGAGCGCGCCGGACTCGCTCCCCGGTTCGAGCACATCCTCTCGGTGGCCGAGGTCGGCCGGTTCAAGCCGGCGCCCGAGCCCTACCGGCATGCGGCCGCCGTCCTCGGGGTGGCGCCATCCGAGCTGTGGATGGTGGCCAGCCACGACTGGGACCTCGCCGGGGCCAAGGCCGTCGGGATGTCGACCGCCTTCGTCGACCGTCCCGGTCAGTCGTGGTCGCCGACGTTCCCGGCCCCGGATCTCACCGTCGCCGATTTCGGTGAGTTGGCCGACCGGCTCACGGCCTGACCGGCCGGGCGGCCGACCGGCCCGGGCGACACCGTCGACGATCGACGCAACCGGCGTTCGCTCAGTCGAGGAGACGGTTGGCCGCGTCGACGACGACCCGCACCGCCAGCTGCTCCGTCTCCGCCACCCGATCCTCGTCGACGATGGCCTCCGACTCGGTCCGCTGGGCGATCACCCCGGCGACGCATCCGGCTCGCCAACCGTTGACGGCGCACATCGTGAAGAGCGTGGATGACTCCATCTCGTAGTTGAGCACGCCGATCCGTCGCCATTCCTCCAGGCTCCCCCGCAGCGTCGGCGTCACCTGACCGGCAACGGTGTCGTAGCGCTCCTGACCCGGATAGAAGGTGTCAGACGAGGCGGTGACCCCGACCCGGTGGGCTGCGTCGAGCCCCTCGGCGGCGTCGACCAGGGCTCGGGTGCAGTCGAAGGCCGAGGCCGCCGGGTACTCGCGCGGAGCGAAGTGGCGACTGGCCCCGTCGAGGCGGACGGCGGCTTGGGTGATGACGAGATGGCCGATCGGCAGGTCTGGCTGGATGGAGCCGGTCGTCCCGACCCGGAGGAAGGTGTGGATCCCGAGCTGGGCCAGCTCCTCGACCGCGACCGAGGTCGACGGCCCGCCGACGCCGGTCGAACAGATGATCACCGGATGGCCGCCGACCGAGGCCCGGAAGCTCGTGAACTCGCGGTTGGTGGCCAGGTGGACCGGATCGTCCATCGTCGCCGCGATCCGGCCGACCCTGGCCGGGTCGCCCGGCACGATGGCCAGGCTGGCCCCGGCGACGTCGGCCGACGAGAGGGCGAGGTGCATCACGGGGGCATCGCTCGTTTCAGGGCTCACGCCGCGATCGTAGCCCGGCCGCCCGATCGCCGGAGGGTGACGCGTCCGACCACGAACGACCCCTTTTCCCGCCGGGGCACCGATGTTAGAGTCTCTTGCACGCCGCGAAGGTGTCTAACGGCGCTCCAGGGATGAGGAGCGGTGCGACACCGGCGTGGCACCCGGCACGAGCAACCGAGGGGGCGTACCCGTGGCCTTGTCGATCTCCGATCTCGACACGCAGCGACTGGCCCAGAGCCACCTGCTTCCCCACTTCACGAAGGGCCACCACTGGCGCAGCGACGGCCTCGGGGTCATCGAGCGGGGCGAGGGCTGCTACGTCTACGACAGCGACGGCGTCGAGTACCTCGACGGGCTCGCCGGGCTGTTCTGTTCCAACCTCGGGCACGGACGTCGTGACCTCGCCGCGGCCGCGGCCGAGCAGATGGAGAAGTTGGCCTTCTACCCGACCTGGGGCTGGGCAAACCCGCCGGCGGCCGAGGCCGCGTCGATGATCGCCGGCTTCGCCCCCGGCGACCTCGACGAGGTGTTCTTCGTCAGCTCCGGCTCGGAGGCGATGGAGTCGGCGCTGAAGCTGGCCCGCTCCTACCACCTGAGCCGGGGCGACGAGGCCCGCTACAAGGTCGTCGCCCGCGACTGGTGCTACCACGGCACCACCCTCGGGGCGCTCGCGGTGACCGGCGTCCCCAAGATCCGTCAGCCGTACGAGCCGATGCTGTGGGACGGCGTCCGCCACGTGCGCAACACCCTGGGCGACACCGCCGACGTGCTCGCCTCGGCGGCTGCCGTCGAGGAGATGATCCTGGCCGAGGGGCCCGAGACCGTTGCCGCAGTCGTGGCCGAGCCGGTGCAGAACGGTCGTGGCGGCCTCGTCCCACCCGCCGGCTACTGGCAGGAGCTCCGTCGGATCTGTGACCGCCACGGGGTGTTGCTCGTGGCCGACGAGGTGATCTGCGCCTTCGGCCGGTTCGGGCACTGGTTCGCCAGCGAGCGCTTCGGGGCCGAGCCGGACCTGGTCACCTTCGCCAAGGGCGTGACCAGCGCCTACCTGCCGCTCGGCGGGGTCGTGGCCAGACGCCAGGTGGTCGAGTCGATCTGGGACTCGCCGATGGCCGCCTACCTGCACGGCTCGACCTTCGGCGGACACCCGGTCGCCACCGCCGTCGCCGTCGCCAACATGACGGCGATGGACCACGAGGGGATCATGGGCAACGTCCTGGCCAACGAGAGCGGGTTCCGGCGGCGGATGGACGAACTGGCCGCCGCTCACCGCTGCGTCGGAGACGTGCGGGGCCTCGGTTACTTCTACGCCCTGGAGTTGATGGCGGACCGGACGGAGGGGACGCCGTTGACCGACCACCAGCGCCAGGCCCTGGAGGGTGGGGTGCTGGCCGGTCACGTCCGCGACGCCCGGCTGCTGATCCGACCGGACGACCGGGGCGCCACGATGCTCGTCGTGTCGCCGCCGCTGATCGCCGACGACGCCGTGCTCGACGACCTTGCCGACCGCCTCGACCGGGTCCTGGTCGCGGCCGAGGGCTGGATCGCCGCCAACCCCTGAGCACTACCGGCGGGTCCACCGAGGTCGCACCTTCGCGATTGCTGAGCAACTACTGTCGACAAATCCCTCGCGGAGACGGGCGAACGTCTGGGCCGCGAGGCAACAACAGGGAGAGACACAACATGAAGAAGATCCTGCTCGCGCTGCTGGCGCTTGCGCTGTTCGCCGCTGCGTGTGGCGACGACGATGACGGCGGATCGACCGCTGCCGACACCGACCTCGAAGAGTTGAACGTCGCCTACTTCGCCCAGTGGCCGACGCCAAACCAGATCGGCCAGGAGGACGGCAGCTTCGGCGATGCCGTCGGCGTTCCCGTCAACTGGATCCCGTTCAACTCCGGCGGTGAGATGGCCGAGGCCATGGAGGCCGGCGACATCGACATCTCGTACTCCCAGGGCCTCACGCCGTTCGCCAACTTCGTGAACAACGGCGCCGACCTGCGGCTGGTCGGGGTGGCGGTCTCCTACTCCGAGGCCGACAACTGCATCGCCCAGGGCGCGCTCGGCGTGACCAGGGACAATGCAGCCGAGGCGCTGGCCGGGGCAACCGTGATGACGCCGATCGGCAACATCACCCACTTCAAGATGCTGTCGATGATGGAGTTCCTCGGCGTCGACCTCGACTCGCTGACCGTCGTCCCGGCCGAGGGCGGCGATGCGACGGCGGCGGCCTTCGAGGCCGGCGACATCGACGTCGGCTGCGCCTTCGGCGGTCCCGTCGTCACCATGCAGGACCTCGGCGGCAACGTGATCATGACCGGGGCCGAGCACGAGAGCGACATCGGCATCTTCACCTACGACGTCGTGTCGATCCCGGCCAGCTTCGGCGAGGAGCACCCCGAGGTGGTCACCTCCTTCCTGGCCGCCACCCAGGAGTTCAACGAGCGCTGGGCCGGCGATCCCGACACCTACAACGGCACCATCGCCCAGGCGGCCGGCATGGAGGACGTCGGCAACTTCCTGGCCGGCGACGGTTGGTTCGCCTTCCCCGACGTCGACGAGCAGTTGAGCGACGACTGGATGGGTGGCAACGTGGCCGACAACATGAAGGCCCAGTTGGAGACGTTCGTCCGCCTCGGTGAGATCCCCTCGGCGCTCGACGACTTCAGCCCGTTCGTCGATACCAGCTATCTCGAGGCCGTTGAGTAACGAGCAACCTCTGTCGGAGGGCTCGGACCGGAGGAACCGATGCGGGATCTGACCGTCGACTCGGTCGACATGGTGTACGACATCCCGAACGGCGAGCCGGTCCGGGCCCTCCAGGACGTCTCGTTCGAGCTGGAGGCCGGGCGGCTGCTCACGCTGCTCGGCCCGAGCGGCTGTGGCAAGACGACGCTGCTCAACATCCTGGCCGGCTTCCTGGCCCCGACCGGGGGGCGGGTGCTGCTCGATGGCGAGCGGATCACCGGCCCGAGCAAGGACCGGGGCATGGTCTTCCAGCAGGGCGCCCTGTTCGAATGGCTGAGCGTGGCCGACAACATCGCGTTCGGGCCGAAGATCAACCGGCGCAACAAGGAGGAGACGGGGGCCAAGGTCAACGAGCTGCTGGCCACCGTCGGCCTCAAGGGCTTCGGCAACAAGCAGATCTACGAGCTGTCCGGCGGGATGCAGCAGCGGGTGGCCCTGGCCCGCTGTCTGGCCAACGACCCGTCGATCATCCTGATGGACGAGCCCCTCGGGGCGCTCGATGCCCTGACCAGGGAGAAGATGCAGGACCTGATCCTCGACCTCTGGAACGAGACCGGCAAGACGATCGTGCTGGTCACCCACAGCGTCGAGGAGGCGCTGTATCTCGGCGACCAGCTGTTCGTGATGGCACCGCGGCCCGGTCGCATCCACCGGGTGTACGACCTGCCGTTCGCCAAGCAGGCGCTCGACACCGACGCCAGGGAGCTCAAGGCGGCACCCGAGTTCATCGAGCGGCGTGAGGAGATCCTGTCGCTCATCTGGGACATGGAGGAGGAGATCATGGGCCGCGAGGGGGCGAGCTGATGGCCTGGGTCATCGACCGGTTGCGGGGTGAGCGGACCGACGCCCGCAAGACCGTCACGTTCGGCGACGCCTCGGCGGTCCGCAACCTGCCCATGTGGTCGGTGCTGACCGTGGTCGGCCTGATCGTGTTCTGGTGGGTGGCGACGACGGCGTGGGGGCTGCCACAGTCGTTCGTCGACGCCAACCCGGACCTGACCGACAAGCAGCTCCTGGCCGCCTGCGATCGCGACGCCAGCTGCGAGGACAGCTACTTCCAGTTGGCCAGCCCTCGAACGTTCCCGTCGCTCAACGACACCTGGAACGCCCTGTTCGAGCTGCTCGACATCGGGTATCGCAACATCTCCCTCTTCGAGCACACCACGACCAGCCTGTGGCGGGTGATCCGGGGCATGTTCTTCGGCATCGTGTTCGGCGTACCGATCGGCTTCGCCATGGGCCTGTCCAGCCGGCTGCGCAGCATCTTCGACGGTCCGGTCGAGCTGCTCCGCCCCATCCCGCCGCTTGCCCTGATCCCGCTGTTCATCCTCGTGTTCGGCATCGGCGACGCCTCGGCCGTCCCGCTGCTGATCTTCGCCTCCATCTGGATCATGATCATCGCCGCCCGCTCCGGCATCCGGACCGCCAACCTGTCGAAGGTCCGGGCCGCCTACTCCCTCGGGGCGTCGAAGCGACAGGTCCTGAGCAAGGTCCTGCTGCCGAACGCGCTGCCCGAGCTGTTCACCGGCGTCCGGGTCGCCCTCGGGGTGTCGTGGGGCACGCTCGTTGCGGCCGAGCTCGTTGGCACCGACACCGGGCTCGGCAGCATGATCTTCCAGGCCAGGAACTTCTCCCGGCTCGACGTGGTCGTGGTCGGCATCATCATCATCGCCGTGCTCGGCGTGCTGATGGACGTGCTGCTGCGGCTGTTGGAGGCCCGCCTCATCCCCTGGCGCGGCAAGGGCTGACGGCAGCGGCCCGGCGAGCGGGCCCGGCCGACGACGTGCCTACGAAAGCGGGACCCGGTAGATCCGGTAGGGATCGGACTGGGTGAGGAAGCGGGCGTCCGGCAGGTAGAGCCCGCCGCCGAACATGGCGATCGTGGTGGTGGTCTCGGCCCCCTCGGCCACGAGCGTTCGACGGAAGCGGGCGCTCGTGCCCAGCCGGCTCAACAGCAGCTCGGTGATCTCGTTGCCGGTGTTGGCGATGTAGAGCCGCCGGCCGTCCCGCAGCAGCCCGTCCGCCCCCGGGAACGGTTGGTCGACCTCGATCTCGAAGGCGGCGCCGTTGTTCGGGTTGACGTTGAAGATGGCGCTGAGCGTGCTGTGGGCGACCAGCAGGCGGCGACCGTCCGGTGTGCTCTCGATGCCGTTGAGGTTGGGGAAGCCGACGTCGGGAATGTCGAGCTCGAGCTCGACCACCCGATCCGGCTCCGGCACCGGTCCGTTGACCGGGATCCCGAAGACACGGGGTTCACCGAGGAAGCGGAACTGGGCCGGATCCGGATCGTCCTGGGTCCCGGAGTCGGTGAACCAGGCGCGGTTCCCGGCCACCACGACGTCGTTGACAAACGACTCGAACGGGGCGGTCAGTTGATAGGTGGCCAGGAGCTCCCCGCTCCGCCCGTCGTAGACCCGGGCGGCGCCGCTCGGACCTCCTGCGGCCCAGACGCGACCACGCCGGTCGACGGCGAGACCGATGGCGGAGAACGGACCGGCCGGCTCGGTGAGGGGCTCGACGGCGCCACGACGGAAGTCGCCACGCCAGATCGAGCCGTCGGCCAGCGAGCTCACGTAGAACGTCGAACCTCGCCCAGCGGCAATGCCTTCCGGGAAGAAGCCGGACGGGAGGTCGATCTCCGACGGCAGGTCCCGACCAGACGTTGCATCGACCGCCGGAGCCGTCGACACCAACCCAGCGAGCACCAACAGCGCCGCCAGCACGATTCCAACCTTCTTCATCGCCTACCCCCTTGTTCTCGTTGTGAAGCTAGCAACGATCGGCGACGACCGCCTGGCCGGGCGGTCCGTCGGCTAGGCCACGGCGTCGGCGATCCGGGCCAGCAGCCCGTCGTCGAGCCGGGGGATGACGTCGAGGGCGCCGACGTTCTGCTCGACCTGCTCGACCCGGCTGGCGCCGGTGATGACCGACGAGACGTTCGGGTTGACCGCACACCAGGCGATGGCCAGCTGGGCCAGCGAGCAGCCGAGCTCCTCGGCGATCGGCTGCAGTCGTCTGACCTTGTCGTTGGCGTCGGGGTCGAGCAGCGAGTCGCGCAGCCACTCCATGCCGGCCAGGCTGGCCCGTGAGCCGTCGGGCACCCCGTCGAGATACTTGCCGGTGAGCACGCCGGAGGCGAGCGGGCTCCAGGTGGTGAGCCCGATCCCGAGGTCGTCGTAGAGCCGGGCGTACTCCAGCTCGACGCGTTCGCGTGCCAGCAGGTTGTACTGGGGCTGCTCGACCACGGGCTTGTGCAGGTGGTGGCGCTCGGCGATCTCCCAGGCGGCCCGGATCTCGTCCGCGGTCCACTCCGACGTGCCCCAGTAGAGGGCCTTGCCGGCGGTGACCATCTCGCTCATGGCAACGACGGTCTCCTCGATCGGCGTATCGGGGTCGGCCCGGTGGCAGTAGGCGAGATCGACGTGGTCGAGGCCGAGCCGGGTCAGCGAACCGTCGATCGCCTGCATCAGGTACTTCCGGTTCAGCGTGTTGCGCATGTTGACGTCGTCGTTGATGCCCCAGAAGAACTTGGTCGACACGACGTAGGACCAGCGGGGCCACGCCAGGTCGGCCAGGACCCGGCCCATGATCTCCTCGGACTGACCTCCGGCGTAGACCTCGGCGTTGTCGAAGAAGTTGATGCCGGCGTCGCGGGCCGCGGTCATGCAGTCCTTGGCCAGCGTCAGATCGACCTGCTTGCCGAACGTCACCCAGGATCCGAAGGACAGGGCCGACACCTGCAGCCCCGATCGACCCAGCCGCCGGTACACCATGTCTGTCATCGTCGCTCGCCTGCTCCCGTTCGTCTCGATGTGCTCGCCCGGTCAACCTACTGCCCCGACCGCCGCCCCCGTCGGCTCGGGTCGGGGTGGGATCGGCGGGATCGCCAGCTCAGCGACGGCGGACGCGGTCGTCGGCGAACAGCCGGTGGAGCACGTCGTAGGAGCGGAGGGTCAGGGTCCCGTCGAGGTCGAGGTCGGCGGCGTTGGTGAACACGTCGGCCAGACTGTGGTCGAGACAGATGGCCCCCAGCTGCACTCCGGGCGCCGGGCCCGGGATCCCGCCCCGGCCCTCCAGCCGAGCGACCACGGCCCGCAGGTGGTCCTCGAGATAGCCGTCGCGGTTGGCGTTGGCGGTCGCCGCCTCCATCGGCCATCCGTCGGAGACCAACACCAGGTGGCGACGAGCCTCGGGGCGGTCGGCCAGGCGGTCGCCGGCCCAGGCCAGGGCCTCCCCGTCGAGCCCCTCCCGGTAGTGATCGACCCGCAGCATGGCCGCCAGTGACGGTCTGGCCTGACGCCAGGTCTGCGCAGCGCTCTTGTAGACGACGTGCAGCACCTCGGCCAGGCGGCCGGGATCGGGTGGTGAGCCGGCGGCCAGCCAGTCCCTGCGGGCCCGGCCCCCGTTCCAGGCCCCGGTGGTGAAGCCGAGCACCTCGACGGTGACCCCCGCCATCTCCAGGGCCCGGGCCAGGGTGTCGAGCAGGACCGCTGCCGCCTCGTAGCGCTGGAGTTTCATCGAACCCGAGGTGTCGACCAGGAACGTCACCGCCGCATCGCTGGCCGGGCGCTCGGCCGGGATGCGCCGGATCTCGGGGTCGGTCGGGCTGGCCACGATCCGGGCCAGCCTGGCCGGGTCGAGCTCACCGTACTCGTGGCCGCCGGACCAGCCGTCGGTCTTCGGCGCAGCGAACAGGTGCTGGAGTCGGTGGGCCAACCGGGCGACGCTGACCGTCTGGGCCGCCGAGGCCCGGTCGAGCTCGGCCCGCAGCCGGCGCAGGACCTCGGGGCGATAGAGCGACGCCCCGGTGCGGACCCGGTCGTAGGCGGTGGTGTTGACGTGGTAGTCGTCGGTCGATGGACGGCCATCGGTCACGGCATCGACCTCGGCCAGGCGCTCGTCGAGGTCGTCCCAGTCGATGGCGGCCAGCAGCCGATGGCGGGCAACGACCTCGGGCGCCTCGTCGTCCGACTCGTCGCCGTCGGCGGCCAGCTCGGCCACCAGGCGGGCGATCTCGCTGGCCGGCTCGGCGAAGGCCCGCTGCGAGCCTGCGGTCCGAGGCAGCTCGCGGAGGGCGTGCCCGACGAGGCGGGCCAGGTTCCCCCTCGTGGTCTCGATGAGATCGTCGACCGCCTCGGAACTGGCCCGTCTGAGCAGGCGGTAGCGGAGCATGTGGGTGATCGTGAAGACGAGGAGGCCGACGCCGGTCTCGGCGACCCGCTCCCCCGCCGCCGTGTCGCTCCACCGATCGAACGCGGCCGCGATGTTGTGGCCGACGCCGCGCAACTCGGGTTCGGCCAGCGACTCACACCGGAACTGCTCGGCGATGTCGAAGATGACCCGTTCGAGCAGCGGCTCCGGCGCCAGCTCCCGGTGCAGCCCTCGGTCGCTGTGGCGGACCCGGAGCCCAAGGGCGTCGGTCACGCCGCGCCGCTGCCGGTCGTCGAGACCGACGAGCTCGACGGTGAGGTAGGGAACGACGATGCCGAGTGGTCGGTGGTCGACCACGGCCCGACCGCCACGCAGCTCGGCCCCCGGTCGGTTGGCGATGGCCCGCAGCCCGGCGCCGCCGAGCTGCTCGGTCCGCCGGCGTCGTGCGGCGTCCGACAGCCCAGACGCCGTCCCCGCAGCCGCCATCACCTCAGCTGCCGTCGTCGCCGGACGCTCCGTCGGGGAACAGCTCGGCGTCGAAGACCCGCTGGTAGTACTCGCCGACCACCGGCCACTCCCCCGGGTCGCAGCGGTTGACGAACGTGAGCCGGAACGCCGCCTCGACCGACCCGAACACGGCCACGTTCTCCGCCCAGTTGACGACGGTCCGGGGCGACATGACCGTCGACAGGTCGCCGGCGGCGAAACCGGTCCTGGTCATGCCCGCCAGTGCCACCATCGACGACGCCAGCGACGCGCCGTCGGCCCGCTCCCCCAGCTCCGGGACCTGGCCGAGCACCATGGCCGCCTCGGTCGCCGGCGGCAGGTAGTCCAGGTTGGCGACGACGCTCCAGCGGTCGAGCTGGGCCTGGTTCAACACGTTCGTGCCCCGGTACAGACCGGTGAGGTCGCCGAGGCCGAGGGTGTTGGTGGTGGCCAGCAACCGGAACCGATGGTGGGGCTCGATCACCTCGTTCTGGTCGAGCAGGGTGAAGCGGCCGTCGCGTTCGAGGATCCGCTGGATCACGAACATGACGTCTGGCCGGCCGGCGTCGAGCTCGTCGAACACGAGGGCAACCGGTCGGCGGATGGCAAACGGCAGGAGGCCCTCGGCGAACTCGGTGACCTGGCGACCGTCGCGGACCACGACGGTGTCGCGACCGACGAGGTCCATCCTGGTCACGTGACCGTCGAGGTTGATGCGAACGCACGGCCAGCCCAACCTGGCCGCCACCTGCTCGACATGGGTCGACTTGCCGGTGCCGTGGGCGCCGGTGACGAGGACCCGCCGGTCGTGCTCGAAGCCGGCCAGGATGGCCAGCGTCGCCTCGGGATCGAACCGGTAGGCCGGATCGATCGTCGGCACCAGGCCATCCAGGCCGTCCAGCTCGGGATCACCCGGCTCGAAGGCCTGCACCTTCATCGGCGAGGAGAACCCGAAGACCTCCCCGACCTCGACCAACCGCATGCCGGGCGACGCCGATCAGACCCGATTCGGCGCTGCCGAATCGGTCGGTGATGGCCGGAGGCGATCACACATAGTCGCGGTACTTGTCGAGGTGGCGGACCGGCTTCGAGAGGGCGTCCTTGCGGAACGGGTCGCCCAGCTCCTGGGTGCACATGATCTCGATGACCGTGGTCTTGCCCTCGTTCATCTGGGCGTCGATGGCGTCGGTGAGGGCGGCGCCGACGTTGTCGAGCTTGTCGACCCGGACCCCATCGGCCCCCATCGAGCGGGCGATCTCGGCGTAGTTCTCGCCCCCGTCCAGCTCGCCGGCAACGAACCGGCGACCGTAGAAGTCGACCTGGTTCTTCTTCTCCGCCCCCCACTGCCGGTTGTGGAACACCACGGCCGTGACCGGGATCCCATGGCGGACGGCGGTCATCGTCTCCACCATCGACATGGCCCAGGCCCCGTCGCCGGCGTACGAAACCGCCGGCCGGTCCATCGCCGCCGCCTTGGCCCCGATGATCGTCGGCAGGGCGTAGCCGCAGTTGCCCCAGCTCATGGCGGCGAAGAAGCTGCGTGGCTCCTCGAACCGGAGGTAGCTGTTTGCCACCGAGTTGATGTTGCCGATGTCGGTCGACACCATCACCCGGGGCGGCATCGCCTTCTCCAGCTCCCGCAGCACCTGGCGGGGGTGGAGCCAGTCGCCCGGCAGGTCCTTGGCCTCGGCGATGGCCTCGACCGAGAAGTCGTCGGTCTCGTGGATCCAGGCGTCGAGCTCGTCCTCCCACGCCTGCTTCTCGGTCGCGGTGGTGGCCGCCCTGGCCTCCCTGGTGGCGTCGCAGGCCAGCTCCCGGCCCTCCAGCCGACGGGTCAGCGCAGTGGCCGCGGCCCCGGCGTCGCCGTGGATGCCAACCGAGATCTTCTTGACCAGGCCGAGCATCTTGTTGTCGGCGTCGACCTGGATGATCTTGGCGTCGTTCGGCCAGTACTCGAGCCCGTGCTGGGGCAGGGTGCCGAAGGGGCCGAGCCGGGTGCCGAGGGCCAGCACCACGTCGGCCTGGCTGATCAGCTTCATCGCCGCCTTCGAGCCCTGGTAGCCGAGCGGGCCGCACCACTGCGGGTGGCTGGCCGGGAACGAGTCGTTGTGCAGATAGGAGTTGACCACCGGGCACCCCAGACGCTCGGCCAGGGCGATGCACTCGGCGACGGCGTCGCCCTGCACGACGCCGCCCCCGCTGATGATGACCGGGAACCGGGCCTCGGCCAGCAGGTCGGCGGCGGCGTTGAGGCTGTCCTCGCCGCCGGGGCCACGGTCGAGCCGCATCGGCTCGGCGATCTCCACGTCGATGTCGCCGTAGAACCGGTCGCGGGGGATGTTGAGCTGGGTCGGGCCGAGCTCCGACATCGCCCGGTCGAAGCACCGGGCGGTGATCTCGGCCATCCGGTTCTCGTTGTTGATGTGACCCTGGTACTTCGTGAACTCCTGGAACATCGGGAGCTGGTTGGCCTCCTGGAAGCCGCCGAGGCCGATGCCCATCGTGCCCGTCTCGGGGGTGACGATGACCACCGGGCTGTGGGCCCAGAAGGCGGCGGCGATGGCGGTCACGCAGTTCGAGATGCCAGGACCGTTCTGGCCGATGACCACGCCGTGACGCCCCGAGACCCTGGCGTACCCGTCGGCCATGTGGGCTGCGCCCTGCTCGTGCACGACCGGGACCAGGCGGATACCGGCCGGGGCGAAGATGTCCATGGCGTCCATGAACGCGGAGCCCATGATGCCGAAGATGTCGGTCACGCCATTGGCGACGAGGGTTTCGACGAACGCTTCGCTCGGGGTCATACGGGTCATTGCTGGATCCCTTCCGGTTTTCTCGGTCGATGCTGCGGATCGGACGGTCGGCGGGTGCGGCACCGGCGATGCCTCGACGGCCTCGTCGGTGAACAGGCCGGCGCACAGGTCGATGCGCATGCCATATTATGGAACGTTCACACCATCCATTGGAAGGAGTCTGGTCTGCCCACCCCCGCACGTCAATCGCCCAGCCGGCCGTTCTCCTCGCCGTCTTCCCGGTCGTTCACGGGGCCGCTGAGGCGATGACCGGGCGGCAGGCCCCGGCGGGCACCCAGGCCGTCAATCGGACGCTCGACGTGCTCGAGTGCTTCCTCGCCGACCCCCGTCTCGGGGTGACCGAGGTGGCCGGCCAGCTCGAGCTGAGCCCGAGCACCGCCCACCGGTTGATTCGGGCCCTCGTCGCCCGCGGCTACCTCGAACAGGAGCCGGACCGGGGCCAGTACACGCTCGGCCCGAACGCCGCGCTGTTCGGTCAGGTCGTGCGGAGACACTTCGAGTTCGACCGGGTGCTGGCCGTGCTCGAACGCATCGGCGACCAGACCGGCGAGTCGATCAACATGGGCCTGCTCGACGGGTCGGAGGTGGTGGTCGCGGCCCGGGTCCCGTCACCCCAGCCGCTCCGGTTCGAACAGCCGGTCGGGACCCGTCTGCTCCCCCACTGCTCGTCGATGGGCAAGGCCCTGCTCGCCTTCGAGGCGCCGAATGGCCCGAGCTCGATCGACGAGCTGGAGCTCGTTGCGGTCACCGATCGGACGATCACCGATCACCGGCGGTTCGCCGACGAGCTGGCCTCGGTTCGGGAGCGGGGCTACAGCTCGGACGACGAGGAGAGCATCATCGGCGTCTCGTGCGTCGGAGCGCCCATCCTCAACCGGGCCGGGCGGGCCAAGGCAGCGCTGGCGATCCAGGCCCCCACCGCCCGCCTGAGCCAGGAGCGGGCCGTTGAGCTGGCCGAGCTGGTTCGGGCCGCCGCGGTCGAGATCGGGGCGGTCTACCCCGAGTGACAACCGGAGGAATCGCCGCCTCCACCGAGCGGCGTGGTCGACGGAGGACGTGCCACCCGCTACCCCGACTGGTCGGCCGTCGTGGCGTCGGCCGAGGCGAGGCTGCGGATCCCGGCGCACAGCAGCCCGATCAGCTGGTCGAACGATTCGTCGACGTCGACGTCGAGCGGATGGCCGTCACCGGACTCGAGGTGGCTGAACCCGTGGAACGCACTGCGGAGGGCCCGGCCGGCGTGCACCCGATCGGCCTCGTCGAGCCCGAAGCCGACGAGGGCCTCGCCAAGCACACCAACGACCCGCTCGACGGCCGCCTCCAGCTCGGCGTCACCGGCGCACGGGTAGCGATCGGTGGCGGCGTACACGCCGGGGTGATCCTGCACCACGCCCCGCCAGGCCAGGCCCATCGCCCGGACGGCATCGTCGGCCGAGCGACCGACCGCGGCCTGCAGGAGGCGCTCGGCCAGGATGGTCCGGCCCCGCAGCCCGAGCGCCCGGACCAGGCCGTCGATGCCGTCGACGTGGCGGTAGAGGGCCGGCTGGCTGGTGCCGAGCTCGCGGGCGACACGGGCCAGGCTGACCGAGTCGAAGCCATCGGCGTCGGCGATGTCGGCGGCCGTGTCGACGACGATGCTTGTGGTCAGGGGCTGGGCGGTCATCACATCGGGGCGGTCACCCGACGGTCGGCCTCGTGGTGGTCCGCTCCTGGTCGGGTGAAGCCCTCTTACGGTACTGTTAGACACCGCGACGATCACGGATCGAGGGCGGATCCGGCCGCCGCACGTTCCCGCTCCGACCGAGCAGCACGACGACCACTGGAGGACTCGACGTGGCCACCCTCAACCCCGACGGTCCGCGAGATCCCGCCGTCGACGAGTGCGTCGACCGGGCCAGGGCGGCCATGGCCACGATGGCGTCGGCCGCCCAGGCCGACGTCGACCGCGCCGTCACCGCCATCGCCTGGTCGATCTACCAGCCCGACAACGCCAGGGACCTGGCCGAGCTGGCGGTCCGGGACACGGGCCTCGGCAACGTCGGGGACAAGATCGTCAAGAACCAGCGCAAGACCTTCGGCACCCTTCGCGATCTCCTCCGGGCCAGGACGGTCGGGATCATCGACGACGATCCGGCGACGGGGCTGACCCGCTACGCCAAGCCGGTCGGCGTCGTCGGTGCGATCACCCCGTCGACCAATCCGGCGGCAACGCCGATCAACAAGGCGATGATGGCGGTCAAGGGCGGCAATGCGATCGTGCTCGCCCCGTCGCCGAGCGGCTGGTCGACCACGGCCGAGGCCGTCCGACTGGCCAGGGCCGAGTTGGAGAAGGTCGGGGCCCCGGCCGACCTGATCCAGGTCCTCCCCGCCCCCGTGACCCGGGAGGCCACCCAGGCGTTGATGGCGGCCGCCGACCTCGTGTTGGCAACCGGCTCGCAGAACAACGTGCGGTCGGCCTACCGCTCGGGCACGCCGGCGATCGGCGTCGGCGCCGGCAACGTGCCGGTCATCATCGACGCCGGCGCCGACCTGGCCGACGCGACGGCGAAGATCACGGCCTCCAAGACGTTCGACAACGCCACGTCGTGTTCGTCAGAGAACTCGCTGATCATCCTCGACGAGGTCTACGAGGCGGCGATGGCGGCGCTGGTCGAGGCCGGCGCCCACCGCGCCGATGCCGAGGAGTCGGCCAGGGTCGTGAGCCGGCTGTTCCCCGACGGGAACCTGACCCGCAAGCTGATCGCCAAGGACTATGCGGATCTGCGGGCAGCCTTCGAGCTCGGCGGCAGTGACGACGACCGCTACGTGATCGTCGAGGAACCGGCACCTGGGCCCGACCGGCCGATGACCGGCGAGAAGCTGTCGCTGGTGCTGACCGTGTATCGGGCAAGCGACTTCGACCACGCCGTCGAGCTGACCCGCGACGTGCTCGACGTGCAGGGCATCGGCCACTCGGTCGGTATCCACACCGATCCCGATCCGGACGGGCCGGGACAGGCCAACGCCACCCGCCTGGCCGAGGAGCTGCCGGTCGTCCGGGTGCTGGTCAACCAGGCCCACACCTTCGGCAACGGCGGCTCGTTCGACAACGCCCTCCCCTTCACGCTCTCGATGGGCTGTGGCACCTGGGCCGGCAACTCGATCAGCGAGAACCTCAACATCGACCACTTCATCAACGTCACCCATCTGGTGCGGACGGTCGGCGAGGACAAACCGTCCGAGGCCGAGCTGTTCGGCGACCACTGGGCCAGGACCGGTCTCGACAGGTCCGGCGCCACCGGCGGGTCGACCGCCTGATGAAGCTGCCCGAGCATCAAGCCAAGGAGCTGCTCCGCCGCTACGACATCCCCACCCCTGTCGGTCGCCTGGCCACCTCGCCGGAGCAGGCGGCGGCCGCCGCGGAGGAGCTCGGCGGCCGGGTGGCGGTCAAGGCCCAGGTCCGCAGCGGCGGTCGGGGCAAGGCCGGTGGCATCGCGGTCGTCGACGGCCCGCAGGCGGCGGCCGAGGCGGCCGAACGGCTGCTGGCCATCGAGCTGAACGGTGAGCAGGTCGGCAGCGTGCTGGTCGAGCAGGCGGTCGACATCGACCACGAGCGTTACCTCGCCGTGGCCATCGATCCGTCGGCCGGGCGGCCGATGCTGATGACGTCCGATCGGGGTGGCGTCGAGGTCGAGGCCATGGCCGACGACATCGAGCGGACGGTCCTGGCCGCAGGCGACCGTGGCCCGACCGAGGTGATCCCCGCCGCCGTCTACCGGCTGTTCACCGACCTCGACGCCCTGCTCGTCGAGATCAACCCGCTGGCGGTCACCGCAGACGGCCGGCTGATCGCCCTCGACGCCAAGATCGAGCTCGACGATTCCGCGGCCTACCGCCACCGGCAGTTGCTCGACGAGATCGGCATCGCGGAGGACGTCGACGTCAGCGGCACCGAGCGTGAGCGGCAGGCGGCGGCGATGGGCCTCCGCCTCATCGAGCTGGGTGGCGACATCGCCGTGCTGGCGAATGGGGCCGGCCTCACGATGGCCACGATGGACGCCATCGTCGCCGCTGGTGGCGCACCGGCGAACTTCCTCGAGATCGGCGGCGACGCCTACACCAAGGCGACGCCGGCCCTGGAGCTGGTGTTGTCGCAGCCGGGGGTCCGGAGCCTGCTGGTCAACTTCTGCGGCGCCTTCGCCCGCTGCGACGTGATGACCGCCGGCGTGATCGAGGCCTGGCAGGCCCTGCAACCCGACCTGCCCGTCTCGTTCAGCATCGCCGGCACGGGCATGGACGAGGCGGCGGCGATGGTCAGGGACCGCCTCGGCCTGGAGCCCCATCCGACGATGGCTGACGCCGTGCGGGCCGCCGTCGAGGCCAGCGGGAACGGAGCCAGCCAGTGATCGTCACCGGGCAGCACCGGGTGCTGGTGCACGGCATCACCGGCAAGCAGGGAACGTTCTGGACCGAGCAGATGCAGGCCTACGGAACGAGGATCGTCGGAGGGGTCCACCCGACCAAGGCCGGAACCGAGCACTGCGGGGTGCCGGTCTTCGCCTCGGCCGAGCAGGCGGCCGCGGAGCTCGACGGCGGAGTCGACGTGTCGGTGCTGTTCGTGCCCCCGGCCGGGGCCCGCGCCGCCATCGACGACGCCGTCGCCGCCGGAACCGAGATGGTCGTCGTCCTCACCGAGTTCATCCCGGTCCACGACACGATGGCCGCAGTGGCGAACGCGACCGAGGCCGGCTGTGTGCTGATGGGCCCGAACACCGCCGGGGTGGTCACGCCTGGCGAGGCCTTCGTCGGCTTCATGCCCGCCTTCGACGACCGGATCTTCAATCCCGGCCGGGTCGGGGTGCTGTCCAGGAGCGGCTCACTCGGCACGCTGGCGTGTGTCGAGCTGACCAGGGCCGGACTCGGTCAGTCGGCGTTCCTCGGTATCGGCGGTGACCCCGTCTCGGGCACCTCGACCGCCGATGCGTTCGCCACGCTGGACGCCGACCCCAAAACCGACGCCATCGTGGTCATCGGCGAGATCGGGGGCCGCAAGGAAGAGGACGCGGCCGAGGTCATCGCCGCCAGCTCGAAGCCGGTGGCCTCGTTCATCGCCGGTGCCACCTCTCCCCCGGGCAAGCGAATGGGCCACGCCGGCGCCATCGTCGAGGGGTCGACGGGAACCCATACGTCCAAGCGGCGGGCGCTGGAGGACGCCGGCGCCATCGTGGTCGACGTGCCGTGGGAGCTACCGGCCGCCCTCGGTCTCGGCTGAGCGGCGGCGGTTCCGCCGACCGGCGTCGGTCTCAGCTCGCGCCGTCAACGATCGCCATCGCCGCTGCCAGCAACATCAGGCCCCGTTCGTCGCCCATCGTGCCCTCCGCCATCCGGTTCATGGCGTAGGTCACGGTCATGTTGCGGTCGACGATGTTCATCACCAGCGACCCACCCCAGCCGCCCCAGAAGCAGATCCGGCGGTCGGGATCGATGCCGGGCATGTTGCCGTCTGGCAGGCCGTAGCCGATGCCGTGTCGGATCGGCAGGCCGAGCACCAGGTCCGTACCGTCGGCCTGGACCTCGAAGATGCGGTCGATCGTGGACGGCTTCAGGATCTGCGTGCCGTCGAGCATGCCGCCGTTGGTGATGACCGACTGGAGGCGGGCGAGCGAACGGGCGTTGCCGTGGCCGTTGGCGGCGCCGATGTCGGCCCGCCGCCACTCGGGCGTCCAGGCCGCCTCGGCCTCGGGGCCCGGCCCGGTGAAGGTCTTGATGGCCACACTGTCCATCGGGAGATCGGGGTCGATTGGCAACGGGGGCGGTGGGATGATGTTCGAGACCCGGGCGAACTCCGAGTCGGGAAGCCCGATGTGGAAGTCGATGTCAAACGGGCCGGTCAGCTCGGCGGCCAGGAACTCACCAAGCTGCTTCCCGGTGATCCGACGGATGACCTCGCCGACCAGGTGACCCTGGTTGAGGGCGTGGTAACCAGACGCGGTGCCCGGCTCCCACCAGGGGGCCTGGGTCGCCAGACGGGCCGACGCCGCCGGCTGGTCGTAGAGGTCCTCGACGGTGATCGGCTGCTCCCAGCCAGACACGCCGGACGTGTGGGACAGCAGGTGGCGGACCAGCACCCCCTCTTTGCCGTTGGCCGCGAACTCGGGCCAGTAGGTGGCGACGGGGGCGTCGACGTCGAGCTCACCCCGGTCGACCAGCAGCAGCGCGCACAACGCCATGACGGTCTTGGTGCTCGACCAGACGTTGGTGATCGTGTCCCGCTCCCACGGTGCGCTCTTGGCCTCGTCGACGTGGCCACCCCAGATGTCGACCACCAGCTCGCCGTCGATGGCGACGGCGGCCGACGCACCGACGTCACCCCCGGAGGCCAGGCTGGCGCCGAGCAGCTCGGGAAGCGCCTCGAAGCGCGGGTCGTAGGTGCCGCCGATGGTGTGCTCGTTCCCCATGGCCCGACGCTACACCGCCCCGGAGTGGCGGTCAGAACGAGCCGGGCGGTTCCGGTAGCCGGCCAGGCGGGTGCAGGGCGTTGCCGGCCACGCTCGTCACCGTGTCGAGGCCAGAGGCCAGGCCGCCGAGCGGCTCGCCGGCGGCGAGGGCCCGCAGCTGCTCCCGAAGCCGTCGCCTGACCATCTGCACACCTCGATCGGTGTGGCCGAGGTGCTCGGTTGCGTGGATCGTGATCGTCCCCTGGCCGACCTGGGCCTCGTGGTCGCCCGGCATGGCCTGGTGCTCCGCCTCGGTCAGCTCATCCCAGCTGCGACCGCCCCACGTTGCCCGGGGCGGGAACACCGCGACACCGTCGTCGTCGGTCCGGCACCGCAACAGCGAGAACATCGTGGTCGTCGTGTCGTCGATCGGAACGACGAAGCCGAGCGCCCCACCGGACCGATAGCCCTCGCCCGGCGTGCCGGCCCCCACGTTCGGCACGATGCGGGCGTTCGGCAGGAAGCACTCGGTGATCCGACGGTAGGTGCTGCCGTCCTCCAGCGTCCGGTCCTGGTAGGTCAGCACTCCGGTGTCGGTGCTGGCCCACTCGACCGACGGCAGCACGGCCATGGCGTCGGAGAACTGCTGCACGGAGAACGTCGAGTGCAGCACGAACACGTGATAGGGGTCCATGACGTTCTCGAAGACCTGGAGCCAGTTGCAGCCGAGCACCGTGCCGCCGCCGAGCCCGTAGCCGCTCGCGTCGGCCAGGATCGCGTCCGGCCGGTCCGGATCGTCCGACGGCGCCTCCAGGACGTCCCAGGTCGGGAACGGCGGGCGAGCTTCGGGCGGCCCCATCCAGGCGAACGTGAGACCGTGGTAGTCGACGCAGGGATACCACGGCTGGACGACGGTCCTGCGGATGTTGGCCAGCGTCGCCGGCGGCTCCATCGGCGCGTCGATGCAGCGCCCGTCGGCCGTGGCGAACGTCCAGCCGTGGTAGCAGCAGCTGATCCCGTCGTCGGTCACCTTGCCGTAGTAGAGGGTGGTGCCCCGATGGGCACAGCGGGGCTCGACGAGGCCGGGGCGCCCGCTGCCGTCGCAGTACAGCACGAGGTCCTCGCCGAGGATCCGGATCGCCTGGGGCGGCGAGCCCGGTTCCGGGGTGAGCCCGACCGGTTGCCAGGCGCGGCGGAGCAACTCGCCCATCGGGGTGCCCGGACCGACGCGGGTCAGCTCGTTGTCTGGCTCGGGTCGGCCTCGCCCGTAGGCGCTGCCGACGACGGGATCCGTTCCGGTGGCCATGAGAGGCATTCCAGCACGGGAACGCCGGCGGGCACTAGGTGGCGTCGCCGTAGTGCCAGCGTTGGATGCGCCGCAGGGGCGACGGTGGAGCGGCAACGAGCCCCGGGTCGTCGCCTTGGCCGAGCGAGCGGAGCACGATCCGGTTGCTGATCGGGAAGCGGGCATCGACCTCGAAGCGACGGTCGACGCCGGGCCCGCAGCTGGCGGTGCCCAGCCCGCCGTTGGCCGCATCGAGACGGAGCACCGTGTGGTCCGGCCAGCTGATCTCGTGTAGGTGATCGGCCTCGGTGAGAGCCCGGGCTCCGATCGGGAGGGCGGCGCCGTCGAAGCGGGGGTCGCCGACGGCCAGGATGCCGGAACCATCATCGGCGGTCAGCGCCAACCACCGGAGCTCGGTGTGGTTGCCGCTCTCCTGCGGCCGACCGTAGGGGAAGAGCTGATCGTCGACCGAGCCGGCGTGCCGATCGACGAAGAGGCCGCGGACCCGGTCCGGGTAGGTCTCGACCGGCCCGGGACCGAACCACGCGAGGCTTCGGTAGCGGGGCGGGAGGTCGAGCTCGAAGCCGAACCGGAGCAGCGGCGGAACGTCGAGGCCGGCGACGACCGACAGCTCGACCGCGACGTCGCCGGCGCCGTCGACCAGCCACCGACAGCCCGCCCGGACCCCGGCGCCGGCGATCGTGAGCGGGAGGCGGACCTCGGCCACGTCGCCACGGACGACGACCTCGGGATCGCCGGCGGGTTCGAACGCCACGTCCTCCAGTCCAGCCCGCCGGAGTCGGGTCACCACCCGATCGGGTCCGAAAGTGGCGTCGTCGTTGTCGGTCGGGGCTCGCCACGTCCCCAAGCGGGCGTCGAGCAATCCGACGTCGGTTGCGCCGAGCACGAGCCGTGTCGGCTGACCGACTGCATCGATGGTGATCTCGGTCGTCGCCGCCCGCAGAACGACGCCGGCGTCGGTGGTCTCGACCGTCGGGGCGTCGGCGGCCGGGCTGGACCTCGTCGCCGACGAAGCCGGCGGCGCCGGCGGGCTTGTCGGCGGGAGTGTCGGCCGGCCGACCGGGAGGGCCAGCTCGTCCCACGCCACCAACCCCCGGTAGCGGTCCGGTGCGTCCTCCCAGTCGACGCCGGTCGTCGCCGGGTCCGTCGATCGCCACTCGACCCGGAGTCGGGCGTCGCCAACGCCCGGGGCGACCTCGATCGGGGGCAGATCGATCGTGCGCTCGATCGACGTGCCGGCCGGGATCGCCGAGCCGTCGAGATCGCCGGAGGCGACGACCGACTCGCCGATCAGGAGAGTCCAGCGGCCGGCAAGGTCGCCGAGGTCGACGTGTGACCTTCGGTTCTCGACGATCACCGTGACCGGGCCGCCGCCGGCCGCCGGCAGGAACCGGTGACCTGGCACCACGGCAACCGGCCGGTAGACCCAGGCGACGTGCAGCAGTGCCGGGTGGGCTCGGCGGTCGGCGTCGACCAACCCGTTGAGGTTGAAGTTGCGGTCGTTCGGCTTGTCGTCGAAGTCGCCGCCGTAGGCCCACCAGCGGACGCCGTCGTCGGTGGTCCTGGCCAGGCCCTGGTCGACCCAGTCCCAGATGAAGCCGCCGCCGAGGCGATGGTTGGTGCGGATCACGTCCCAGTAGTCGGCCAGCCCGCCGTTGGAGTTGCCCATGGCGTGGCTGTACTCACACATGATGACCGGGCGGTGGTCGGCGGCGGCGGCCAGCGCCTCCAGCTCACCGATCGTCGGGTACATCGGACCGATGATGTCGACCACCTCGTCGTCCTCGCCGGGGTGGTAGGCGATGGGCCGATTCGGGTCGACCGCCCTGGCTGCGGCCGCGGCCAGGCGGTGGTTGGCACCGAGGCCGGACTCGTTGCCGAGCGACCAGGCGATGACACACGGGTGGTTGCGATCCCGCTCGACCATGCGGCGGGTCCTCTCGACGAACGCCTCGGCGAACCGGGGGTCGTCGGCCGGGAGGCGATCGGGGTCACCGACCAGGCCGTGTGACTCGATGTTGGCCTCGTCCATCACGTAGATACCAGCCCGGTCGCAGAGGTCGTAGAACCGCTCGTCGTCGGGATAGTGGGCGGTGCGGACGGCGTTGATGTTGGCCGCCTGCAGCAGGGCGATGTCGTTCGCCAGCAGCTCGTCGCTCTGGACCCGACCCCGCTCGGCGTCGTGCTCGTGGCGGTTGACGCCGCGAATCGTGACCGGGGCCCCGTTGACGAGGAGAGCCCCGCCATCGACGGCGACCGTACGGATCCCGACCGACAGGGTGCACCGGTCGAGCACCTCGCCGCCGATCGTGGCCTCGAGCTCCAGGCGGTGCAGGTGCGGGGTCTCGGCGGTCCACGTCGCCGGGCCGGTCACCTCGATCGTCGAGCGGTACCAGCCGTCCCGGTCGGGATCGGCGCCAAGCACCAGCCCGTCGACGACCGCGGCCCCGTCCGGGTCGGTGAGGGTGGCCACGACCGCGATGTCGTCGACCGGCTCGCCGCCGTCGTCGACCGCGACGCCGATCGTCACCCTCGCCGACCCGCCGTCCGGGGCCAGCTCGTCGGTGGTGAACACCGCGTCGCGGACCCGCACCGGGTCCGTGGCGTACAGGACGATCGACCGGTGGATCCCGGCCATCCACCACATGTCCTGGTCCTCCAGCCAGGTCGAAGCCGACCACCGGTGGACCCGCAACGCCACCGTCACCGCCTCACCCGGGGTGACGAACCCGCTGACGTCGAAGGCGGCCGGCAGCCTGCTGTCGGTCGAGCAGCCGACCCATCGACCGCCGACCCAGACCTCGACGGCCGACTCGGCCGCACCGAGGTGCAGCACGATCCGCCGACCGACCCAGTCGGCCGGGACGTCGACCCGCCGCCAGTGGTCCCCGGTCTCGTCATCGAGGGGGATCTCGGGGTAGCCGTCGATCGGGAACGGGTACTGCACGTTGGTGTAGATCGGGATCCCGCTCCCGGCCAGCACCCACGAAGCCGGCAGGTCGAGCGTGTCCCAGTCCGGTTCGGCGTCTCCGACCCAGTCGGTGTCCGGTACCGGTCCGAGGTGATGCCGGAACCGCCAGGGCCCGTCGAGCAGGAGCCGGGAGTCGGGGTCGTCCGGCGGGGGCAGGGCGGACATCGGCAGGCGGTTGCGCTCGACCAGCTCGGGATCGCGATGCCAGCCGGCGGGCGGTTGGGAGGGAGGCATGGCCTCGCAAGTTCGCCGATCGGTTGGGCGAAGTCAAGCGTTCCGACGGCCGGTCCACACGGCCGGACGGCGGGCGGGTTTCTCCCCCCGGTTCCTTGACAAGCCTCGACATTGATGCGAGGTTTCGCGTTCCTGGAGGCGATCGATTCGCCACGGACAAGGGGAGAGAAATCGATGAGCAAGACCACGCCGTCGCGGCGTCAACTCTGGACGCCGTCGCCGAGCCCGAGCCGGGTCGGCATCCCGCTCGGGCGTCGCTCGTTCCTCAAGGCCTCGGCCGGCGCGGCCGGCCTGGCGATGGGCGGCGGGCTGCTCGCCGCCTGTGGTGACGACGACGAGACCACCGAGGCCAGCGCCGGCAGTGCGTCGGGGACCGCATCGGGCTTCGCCATCGGCTCCGCCTCCGGCGACCTGACGATCGGCTCGAACTATTCGAACGAACTGCCCCAGCAGGGCCTGGCCGCCGCTGTCGCCGCCATCCCGAACGGCGACATCAACTCGATGATCAACGAGGTCGACCACAACACGTTCCAGGAGAACATCACCACCTACCTGCAGAACCCGGACGACGTCATCCCGTGGTTCGCCGGCTTCCGGATGCAGTTCTTCGCCGAGCAGGGCCTCCTCGGTGACATCACCGACGTGTGGGACGCCGGCCTCAACGACAGCCTCGGCGCCGGCTTCAAGACGGCGTCGACCGGCCTCGACGGCCAGCAGTACTTCGTGCCGTGGACCTACTACATCTGGGGTGTCTACTACCGCCCCAGCGTGTTCGAGGAGAACGGGTACGAGGTCCCGACCAACCAGGACGAGCTGATGGGTCTGGCCGAGGCGATGCAGAGCGACGGCCTGGTGCCGTTCGCCTTCGCCAACGACGGCTTCTGGCCGGCGATGGGCACGTTCGACCAGATCAACTTCCGGCTCAACGGCTACCAGTTCCACGTCGACCTGATGGCCGGCCGGGAGAGCTGGACCGACGACCGGGTGCGCAACACCTTCCAGACCTACGCAGACCTCCTGCCGATCCACCAGGAGAACCCGAACGGTCGGACCTGGGAGGAGGCCGCGGCGGCGGTGGTCAACGGCGAGGCCGGCATGATGACGATCGGCACCTTCATCGGCTCGCAGTTCCCCGACGGCGACATCAGCGACCTCGACTTCTTCACCTTCCCCGAGCTCAACCCCGACTTCGGCACCGAGACGGTGGAGGCCCCGATCGACGGCTGGATGATGGCGGCCGACCCGTCCAACGAGGCGGCGGCGAAGGAGATGCTGTACCACTTCGGCACAGCGGACGCCCAGGCTGCGTACCTGGCCGAGGACCCGAGCGTGGTCGCCCCGTCGACCGACGTCGACACGGCGCTCTACAACCCGCTGCAGCAGAAGGTGCTCGATGCGGTGGCCTCGGCCCCGACCGTCACCCAGTTCCTCGACCGCGACACGAGCCCCGAGTTCGCCTCGAACGTGGCCGGGCCCCGGATCGCCGACTTCCTGGCCGATCCGTCGCAGCTCGACTCGATCCTGGAGGACATGCAGAGCCAGGCCGAGGTCATCCTCGGCAGCTGATCAGGCGACGGGCGTGACCACGACGACGGCCCCGGCGGAGCCAGCCGAGGGGCCAAAACGTCAACGGAGCCTCTTCTCCGGGCGGGACCGCATGGTCTTCGCCCTCATGGTCGGGATACCCACACTGGTCCACGTCGGACTGGTGTGGGTCCCGACCCTGGCCTCCATCTTCCTGTCGTTCACCGACTGGAACGGGATCCGGTTCTCCGACATGAACTGGGTCGGGATCCTCAACTACGAGCAGATCTTCACCGTCTTCGAGCGCGACTTCTTCCAGGCGGTCATCAACAACCTCGTGTTGCTGCTGTTCCTGTTCATCGGGCCGACCGCGCTCGGGATGCTGATCGCCTACCTGCTCGACAAGGAGCTGCGGGGGTCGCGGATCTACCAGAGCGTGTTCTACACCCCGGTGGTGCTGTCGCTCGCAGTCGTCGGCTTCATCTGGCAGTCGGTGATGTACTCGACCGAGCACGGTCTCGGCACCGAGATCTTCGGCGGCGGCGAGGCGGTCAACTGGCTCGGCGACCAGTCGTTCCTCATCTCGTTCAGCGACAACTACGGCATCTCCCGCAACTTCGTCGCCATCCTGGTCGCCATCGCCTGGCGCCACACCGGCTACATCATGGTGCTGTACCTGGCAGGGCTGAAGAGCGTCGACGCCTCGCTCAAGGAGTCGGCCTCGCTCGACGGGGCCAACGAGTGGCAGGCCTTCCGCCTCGTCGTGTTCCCGACGCTGAAGCCGATCAACGTTGTCGTCGCCGTCATCACGGTGATCGAGGCCCTGCGGGCGTTTGACATCATCTTCGTGCTCAACACCCCGAGGCGGACCCAGGTGCTGTCGATCCTGACGACCAACAACCTGCTCGGCGAGGGCGGGGGCAACGTCGGTCGTGGCTCGGCCTATGCCGTGATCCTGTTCCTGCTGTGTCTCGGCTTCGTGGTCTGGTACGTGACCAACCACTACCGAGAGAGCGAAGCCCAGTGAGGAGGCGTCCATGACTGCGGCCCCCATCAGCAGCAGGCGGGTGAAGCCGGGCCGGCTCCTCCTGCACGGCTTCCTCATCACCATGGCGATCCTCTGGCTGGTGCCGCTGGTCGGGGCGTTCTACGCGTCGTTCCGGCCCTTCGCCGACACGGTCAGCAACGGCTACTTCTCGATCCCGGACGTGAGCACGTTCACGCTCGAGAACTACCGCAACGCCTGGGCCCAGGGCGACATCCTCCAGCGCTACTGGAACACGGCGTTGATCCTGATTCCGGCCCTGTTCCTGACGCTGTTCTTCTCGTCGATGGTGGCGTTCGCGGCCAGCCGGTTCTCGTGGCGGTTCAACATCTCGCTGCTCGTGCTGTTCACCGCCGGCAACCTGCTGCCGCAGCAGATCATCATCCAGCCGCTGTTCCAGATCTACAACCGGATCTCGCTGCCGGACTTCCTGTCCAACTCGGGCCGGTTGAACGGCTCGGTCTGGGGGTTGATCCTGATCCACGTGGCCTTCCAGAGCGGCTTCTGCACGTTCGTGCTCAGCAACTACATGAAGCTGCTGCCGAAGGAGCTGAACGAGGCGGCGATGGTCGACGGGGCCTCGGTCTGGCGCCAGTACTGGTCGGTGATCATGCCGCTGACCCGGCCGGCCCTGGCCGCACTGGCCACGCTCGAGTTCACCTGGATCTACAACGACTTCTTCTGGGCGGTCGTGCTGGAGCAGCAGGGTGCGGACCGGCCGATCACGTCGTCGCTGGCCAACCTCGGCGGCGAGTTCTTCACCGACGACAACCTGATCGCGGCGGCCTCGGTCTACGTGGCCATACCGACCCTGCTGGTCTACCTGGCCCTGCAGCGGCACTTCATCGCCGGCCTGACCCTGGGCTCGACCAAGGGCTGACCGGCAGGGCGTTTGCACCAGCGCCACCGGCCAGGGGCGGCCGGTAGGGTCGGGTCGATGTCACGCGACGACCAGACTCCGATGCGACGGGTCCGCGCTCCCGGGCGGGTCAACCTGATCGGCGATCACACCGACTACACCGGCGGGCTCGTCCTGCCGTTTGCCATCGACCGTCAGACCACGATCGAGTACCGCCCGGCCGAGCGGATCGAGTTGCGCTCGGCCGACGAGTCCGAGCCGGTCAGCTTCGACCATCGCCAGCCCCCCGAACCGGCCTCGGTCGACTCGTGGGGTAAGTACGTCGCCGCCGTCGTTGGCGAGCTCGGCCCCGAGCGGGGGCTGGACGGCGTGGTCGAGACCGACATCCCGATCGGCTCCGGGCTGTCGTCGAGTGCGGCGCTCGAGGTGGCGGTCGCGATCGCCCTCGGCTTCGACGGCACGCCGGTCGAGCTGGCGGAGTTGTGCCGGCGGGCCGAGCACGCCGCCACCGGGGTGCGAACCGGGATCATGGACCAGTTGTGCATCGCCGCCGCCACCGAGGGCCACGCCGCCCTGATCGACTGCCACAGCCTCGTGATCACCCACGTGCCGCTCCCCCCGTCGTCCGAGGTCGAGTTCGTCGTCCGCTTCGTGGCCGGCCGGACGCTCGAGGGCTCGGAGTACGACACCCGGGTGGCCGAATGCGCCAGGGCCGAGGAACTGATCGGGCCACTCCGGCTGGCCGACCTCGACGCCGTCGCCACCATCGACGACCCGGTCATCCGCAGCCGGGCCCGTCACGTCGTGTCGGAGAACAAGCGGGTCCGCGACTACGCCGATGCACTCGCCGCCGGTGACCTGGCAGGCGCCGGGGCGATCATGGTCGACGGGCACCGCAGCCTACGAGACGACTACGCCACCTCGATCCCCGTCATGGACGCCGCGGTCGACGAGCTGATGGCCACCCCCGGTGTGCTCGGGGCCAGGATGACCGGCGGCGGTTTCGGCGGCTGTGTGGTGGCGATGAGCGCGCCAGGTACGAACCTCGACGGCTGGCCGGTCGTGCCGGTTGCCGGGGCGGGGCACGAGTAGTGGCCACCGCAAACGTGATCCTCACCGGCTTCATGGGCACCGGCAAGACGACCGTCGGACGCCTCCTGGCCGATCGGCTCGGGCTCGGGTTCGTCGACACCGATGCCGTGATCGAGGAGCGCCACGGCCCGATCCCCGAGATCTTCGCCGAGGAGGGTGAGGCGGGGTTCCGTGCCATCGAACGTCGGGTGGCGGGTGAGCTGGCCGAGCGTGACGGTCTCGTCGTGGCAACGGGCGGTCGGATGATGCTCGACCCCGACAACCAGGCGTCCCTCGGCGCCACCGGCCCCGTGTTCTGTCTCGTCGCCGACCCGGGCGAGATCCTGCGCCGGGTCGAGGCCGACCCCTCCCCCGTCGGCCGGCCGCTGCTCGCCGGTGACGAGCCCGCGGTCCGTCTCACCGGTCTGCTGGCCGAGCGGGCGCCGCTGTACGCACGATTCGAGCAGGTGGCGACCGACGGGCGAACGCCCGAGGAGGTGGCCGACGAGCTGGCCGACCGCATCGGCGACGCCTCGGCCTGACCTCCGTCTCGGCCCGATCAGGCCGGTCAGCGGCCGACCGTCGTCGCCAGCTCGACCAGGATCTCGCCCGCCCGTCTCGCCGTGTCTGGGCTGGTCCGCCACGAGGAGACGCTGAGCCGCATCGCCGTCTCGCCCTCCCACTGCGTCGGGCCGCACCAGAGGCGCCCGTCGCCCTGCACCACCTCGATCAGCGCCGCGGTCGCCTCGCCGTCGCCCCAGCGGACCAGGACCTGGTTGAGCACCACGTCGTTGAGCACCTCGAAGCCGGCGCCATCGAGGTGCTCGGCGAGGAGCCCAGCCGAGTCGCAGGCCCGACGGACCAGGTCGCCGAGCCCCGAGCGGCCGAGCGTCCGCAGAACGGCCCAGACCTCGATCTGGCGGGCCCGCTGTGACGACTGTGGCGTGTGGTGCATCGCTTCGAACGGGGCTTCGAACGGGGCTTCGAACGGGCCCTCGAACAGGGCTTCGGCGGGGGCGTCCCCGCCGGCCGGCGGGAGATAGCCGGCGGTGGCGGTGAACGTGCGGCGCAGTGAACCGGGGCGGGCGACCATGGCCAGGCCGCAGTCGTAGGTGACGTTCAGCCACTTGTGGCCGTCGGTGGCCCAGGAGTCGGCACCGGTGAGCCCGGCCGTCAGCTCCGCCCGACCCGGATCGGCGAGGGCCCACAACCCGAAGGCCCCGTCGACGTGCAGCCAGGCCGAGCGGCGGGACCGGCACCAGTCGACCAGCTCGGCGAAGGGGTCGAAGGCGCCGGTGTTGACCTCGCCGGCCTGGGCGCAGACGATGACCGGTCGGTCCTCGGGCAGGTCGAGCTGACGAAGACCGTCGGCCACGATCCGTCCCTGGTCGTCGCTCGGTACGAGCGTCACCCGGTCGCGACCGAGGCCGATGAGCGACAGCGATTTCCCGATCGTCGTGTGGGCCTTCGCCCCGACGACCACCTCGATCGGTGGGGCGCCGAGCAGACCATGCGACGGCACGTCCCAGCCGACCTCCGCCGCCAGGGCGTCCCTGGCCGCAGCCAGGCAGGAGGCGTTGGCCATCGTGGCCCCGCTCACGAAGGCCACCTCGGTGACCGGCGGCAGCCCGAGCAGCTCGATGAGCCACCGGCGGGTCACCCGATGGAGCCGGTCGGCCACGGGTGACATCATCGGCAGCGCCCCGTTCTGGTCCCAGGCCGCAGTGACAAACGCGGCGCCGAGGGCAACCGGGAGCGTGCCGCCGTTGACGAACCCGAAGTAGTCGGCCCCGGGCGAGCCCATCGTCGCCGGCCCACCGGAACCGGCCAGCAGGGCCAGCGTTGCCGCACCGTCGCCCGGACGCTCCGGGAGCGGCTCGTCGAAGCGGTCGAGCGCGGCGATGGCCTCCGGTGCGACGCCGGCTCCCCGTTGATCGAGGCCGGCCACGTGGGCGAGCGCCGCCTCGGCCCCGGCCAGGAGCACCGCCGGCTCGGTGTCGATCAGCTGGCGGAGCGAGGCGGGGTCGGAGCGTTCCACCGGCCCAGTCTGCCCCAACGCGACCGCCGCCATCCGCACCCGTTCGGTGACCGGCGCCACGATGATGGGCCGAAGACTCAACCACCCCCGTTCCTGCGCCGACAACCGACCCATGCCAATGTCCCGGCCGTCCCTGCGACGATCGACCATCACCTCGCGACTGGCGATCCTCGTCAGCTTGCCGCTGTTCGGCGTGGTGGCGCTGGTCGCGATCGTCGCCCAAGACGCCCACCGGGACATGGTGGCCGCCCAGGATCTCCGCCGCGACTCCCAGCTGGTCGACCTGCTCAGCGAGATCGCCGTCACCGCCGACGCCGAGGCGGACGGCTACGACGCCATCCTGGCCGCAGACGCCATGGGTGTCCCGCTCGGCTCCGGTCTCGGTGGTCTGAGCATCTCCTCGGAGATCTGGGCCGATTCGGGCCTCACCGAGCTGATTCCCGAGTTGGAGCGCCGGGACTCGGGTGACTTCGCCGATCCCGAAGCCACGGATCGCCTGCTCGTGGAGCTCGAGCACTTCGTCGAATCGGTCACGTCATCCGAGCCCCCGACCGAGGGCGAGCTCGACCGGATGCGGGCCACCATCGGCCGCAACGTCGAGCGGGCGCTGACCGCTCAGCTGGCTCAGCTCGACGCCCACTTCGCCCAGGTCGACCCGCCGGCGGAGCTGCTGGCGGTGCATGCGACGCTCGGTCCGATCCGGGAGTTGCGGGCCGCGGCGAGGGAGCAGCGCATCGCCGCGGCGCTCTACCTGTTGCCGATCGCCGATGAGGCCGACGGCACCGAGTCCGAGCGGTTCCGTCGTCTCGTGGCCGCAGCGGCCGACTACGACGCCAAGCTGGCGGCCGTCGTCGAGGTCATCCCCGACCGGTACCGGATGACCCTCGGTACCGCCACCGAGGCCGACAACCTCGCCGGGTACCAGCAGCTCGTGTCCGATGCGCTGACCGGGCGGGTCCAGCCGGTCTCCAACGACGGTGAGGAGCTCCTGTCGCTGATCCCGACCGGGATGACGATCTTCCTCGACGGACTCACCGCCATCACGGAGCTCTCGGATCTCGACGCCCAGCTCACCGCCGACTTCCTGACCGGCTCGGCCAGGGTCGAGGCCGACGCCAGCAGCCGCCTGACCCAGGTGGTGCTGATCGCCACGCTGCTCGCCGTCGCCATGATCTCGATCAGTTACCTGACCATCCGCTCCATCACCACGCCGGTCGAGCGCCTGCTGGCCCGGGCCCATCGGATCACCAACGGGCACCTGGATCCGGTCGCCGGGTCGCGGGCGGACGGCCCGACCGACATCGCCCTGGTCCATCACGCCCTCGACGAGATGACGGCCAACCTGGCGACGTTGAGCGACCAGGCCGAGGCGTTGTCGGCCGGACGGCTCGACGACGAGGTCCTCAATCACCAGGTGGCCGGGCGTCTCGGCGAGTCGCTCCACGGCTCGGTCGCCCGGCTCCGCTTGATGACCGCTCGCCTGGAGCGTGAGGCGACCCACGACTCACTCACGGGCCTGCCGAACCGGGCCGCCGTGATGGCGCTGCTCGAACACCTGCTGACCGGGGCCGAGGCGGATCGGCAGCCGCTCGCCGTCATCATGCTCGACCTCGACGGCTTCAAGCAGGCAAACGACAACCTGGGCCACACGGTCGGCGACGAGGTGCTGTGCAACGTCGGCGCCCGCCTGGTTGCCCGATCCGGCGGTCACTTCGTCGCCCGGCTCGGCGGCGACGAGTTCATGATGGTCGTGACGGCGGCCAACGGTGACGACCCACTCGGGCTGGCCCACCACGCCATCCGGGCGGTGGCCGAGCCGATGCGCCTCTCGGTCGGGACCACCATGGTGTCGGCCAGCGCCGGGATCGTTCGCACCAACGCCAACAACTGGCTCACGCCGTCGGAGATCCTCCGCCGGGTCGACCTCGCCCTCTACGAGGCCAAGGCTGACACCCCCGGCGCGGTGGTCGAGTTCGACCAGCGCCTGCACGACTCGCTGCTGGCTGCCACCCAGCTCTCCGGCGAGCTGCGCAGCGCCCTGCACCGCAACGAGTTCTTCCTGGTGGCCCAGCCGATCTTCGACGTCAACCGGGGTCGTCTGCACGGCTTCGAGTCCCTCATCCGTTGGCGCTCTCCCGTCCGGGGCCTGGTGCCGCCGGACATGTTCATCGGCGTGGCCGAGCAGTCGGAGCTGATCACCCACATCGACACGTGGGTGATCCACCAGACCGCTGCCGTGCTCAGCTCGTGGCAGTCGACGCCCGGTCTCGACGATCTCAGCCTGTCGGTCAACATCTCCGCCCGCCACCTGTCTCGGCCGGAACTGCCGGTCGAGCTCGAGGAGGCGATCGACCGCAACAACCTGGTGCCGTCGTCGTACGTTGTCGAGATCACCGAGTCCCAGCTGATCCCGAACCTGGTCAGGGCCGAGGACAACCTGCGGCGCATGAAGGACCTCGGTGTGCAGGTCGCCATCGACGACTTCGGCACCGGCTACGCCTCGGTCGCCCACCTCCGCAGCGTCGACTTCGACCGGCTCAAGATCGACCGGAGCTTCCTGACCCACCTCGACGACGAGACCGACCGGTCGCTCGCCACCCTGCTCGTTTCGCTCGGCCGTGACCTCGAGCTCGACGTCGTGGCGGAGGGCATCGAGACCGAGGCCCAGCTGAACTGGGCCCAGGGTGCCGGCTGCAGCCACGGCCAGGGCTATCTGCTCGGCAGGCCCGAGCCGATCGAGGACGTCACGACCCAGTCCGTCGCCGAGCTGGCGGCCAAGGCCACGTCACTCGGTCAGGTCCCGCTCCTCGGGTCCGACCGGCCCTGACCGTCCGGTGGGCCGATCAGGGCGCCCGCCGATCCGACCGGTCCCAGGCGCCGCGGAGCAACATCAAGACGTCGTGTTCCATCTCGGCGACCCGCCGCCCGCTCGCAGCCATGACGATCGACGGGAACTTGCCGTCGAGGTGTTGGCGGGCCTGGCCGGCCAGGCCGAGGCCCCAGCGGAACGTCCCCAGCACCTTCCACCAGTGGTAGGTGGCGTCGTCCCAGGTTCCGCCCGCCTGCTCGTACCCGGCCCGCAGGTCGTCGACGGCGGCGAACCCGCCGACCGGGAGCTCGTCGTTGCGGAACCGCCACATGCGGACCGTCATCCAGGCGAGGTCGGACATCGGCGCCCCGAGGCGGGATCCCTCCCAGTCGAACACCGCCCGGAGGCCATCTGGTCCGACCATGAGGTTGCCGTTTCGGAAGTCGCCGTGCACGACCGCCACCCGATCGTCGCCTGGTGCGGTGTCCCGGAGCCAGCGGTAGGCCAACTCGAAGGTGGCCGACGGCTGCAGCAGCTCGTCCATCTGCTCCCGGAGGACCTCGATGGCGAAGCTGGCCGGGGTTTGGTCGTCGGTCGGGCCCTCCATTCCTGCCGGGGCCCGGTCGAGTGGGGCGGCGTGCAGTCGGGCCAGGGCTGCGCCGCACTGGCGGGCCAGCATCGGACCGAGCGACGGGTCGGCCTCGACGAGGCGGAGGATCTGGCGTGGCACCGACTCGCCGTCGACCCGGGTCGAGACGAAGAACGGCCCGCCGACCCAACTCGGGTCGTCGCTGTCACCAACAACCGTGGCCACCGGCATCCCGACCTCGTCGCCGAGGCGGATGGCCCCGGCCTCGACCGACACCGGCTGGATCTGGACATCGGCGGTCGGGATGATCGTGGCCACCAGCTCACGACGCTCACCCGCTGCGGTGGCGGTGAACAGCACGTTGCGGCGGCGAGCCCCTGCCGAGGCCATGCGCAGATCCGACACCTCGGTCGCCTGCCCCGTTGCCTCGGTCAGGAACCGGGCCAGTCCGACCCCGGTCGGGTCGGGATCACCCTGTCCGGTCATGCCGGGACCTCGCCGGCGAAGTCGAAGCGATCGTAGCCGGGCTTGTTGACCGCCAGCTTGTGCCCGGTCAGCGCAACGAGCACGGCGTGGGCCCTGGCCAGGAACTCGTCGTCGTCCGACGTCGCCACCCGCCTGGCCAACTCGGCGTTGAGGTCGTCGATGGACGCGTCGTCCGGCTGATCGGGAAGCAGCTCGCCGAGCAGCGACCGCTCCTCGGCCGCCAGGTCGGGGCCGAGGAGCGCCTCGCGCTCGAGGATCCGACACAGGTTGGCCGCGACGCGGACCTGGTGCTGCTCGTTGCCGGACAACAGCGGCAGGATGCGTTCGTCGAGGGTGGCGGCGATGTCGCGTAGCAGCTCAGCTGCCGTCGGTCGGTCCTGCATGGTCGTCTCCCCTCGTCGATCCGTTGCCTCGTCGACTCCACCAACGGGCGGGTCTCGAAGGGGCCCACCTTGCCACGATCCACTACCCTCGAGGCAACAACGCAGCCGACATGCCCGGGGGATTCGTGAGCGAGAAACCGTCCTACCTCGGCCTGCTCAACGCCATTGCCGTGGCCGAGGCGGAGGCCGAGACCTATCTGCGCCAGTGGGCCGACATCACGCAACGGCCCGACGTGCGGCAGGTGATCCACGCCGTCGCCCTGCGGGAGGGCGAGCACGCCAAGGCGTTCGAGAAGCGGATCAGCGAGCTCGGCTTCGAGCTGCGACCCGGCGGACCACCGGACGGTGACCGGGCGGCGATCGCAACCTCGACCGAACTGTCGGATCGCGAGAAGTTCGAGCGCCTCGGGCTCGGCGACGATCCCGGCGAGGGGCCCGACATCTTCGCCGGCATGTTCAACGACACGACGATCGACATCCAGACCGGCGGTCTGCTCGGGCGCTACATCGCCGAGGAGCGCGACTCCGGGCGGATGCTGCGGAGCTGTTATCAGCAGCTGGTCGTCGAGGAGTCCGGCGATGGTTCGGCGGCCGAGGCCGGCGCCGGCGGTGGCGCACTGGCTGCGGTCGAGGCGCGGCTCGACCGGATCGAGGCCGCGATCGCCGAGTTGGCCGCGTCCGGCTCGACGGGCAACGGCACCAGGGCCGGGGGCAAGACCAGGAAACGGGCCGCCGGCACGAAGACGACCGGCCGCAAGAAGTCCTAGTCGAGGCCCGACCCCGGGGGCCGCACCGAGGCGTCGACGCCACCGGCCCGGACGGGGCGACGGCCCCGGATCGCCCGGACCGACGCTGGCTACGAGCCGACACCCTTCGGCGCCTGCTGTTTCATGTAGCCGAACAGGTACCCGGCGACCCGCCGCATCTGGATCTCCTCGGCCCCCTCGGTGATCCGGTAGCGCCGATGGTGGCGGTAGATGTGCTCGAAGGGCATGTGCCGGCTGTAGCCCAACCCGCCGTGGACCTGCATCGCCCGGTCTGCGGCCTCACAACACAACCGGTTGGCCCAGTAGTTGCACATCGACACCTTGTCCGACACCGAGAACGCCCCCTGGGTGTCCATCAGCCACGCCGTCTTGTGGATCAGGGCCCGCAGCATCTCGGCCTGGGTCGACAGCTCGACGAGGGGGAACTGGATCCCCTGGTTGGTCGACAGCGGCTTGCCGAACGGCGCCCGCTCCTTGGCGTAGGCGATCGCCTGGTCGATGCAGAACTGGGCCGCGCCGAGGCTGGACGCCGCCTGGCGGATCCGGTTCTCGTTGAAGAAGTGCTGGACGACGCCGAGGCCCCTGCCCTCACCGCCGAAGATCGCCGAGTCCGGTACCCGGACGTCGGTCAGGCGGATGTGGGCATGATCGGTCGGCATGTTGAACGTCCACAGGAACTCGACGATCTCGAAGCCGGGCGAGTCGGTCGGGGTCAGGAAGGCGGTGATGCCGTCGCCGTCGCCGGCCTCGCCGCTCGTCCTGGCGAAGATCAGGTCGTACTGGGCCTTGTGGATCCCGGTGTTCCAGGTCTTCTCGCCGTTGATGATCCACTCATCGCCGTCGCGCACCGCCGTGGTCTCCATGTGGGTGGCATCGGACCCGTGCTTGGGTTCGGTGATGCCGAAGGCGAAGCCCTTGCGGCCGTTGACGAGATCGTCGACCCACTCGGCCTTCTGCTCCTCGGTTCCGTAGTTGATCATCAGCAGGAGGCCGACCTGGTTGCCGACGATCGAGTGCTCGTTCTGCAGATCGTTGTGCAGGCCGAGGCCCTTGCGGGCGAGGTGCTCGCGGATGATGGCCATGCCGAGATTGTTGCCGTCCTGGCCGCCGTACTCGGACGGGAACGGCCAGCGGTAGAACCCGGCCTCGTCGGCCATGCGCTTGACCTGGTGGAGCAACGCCTCCCACTCGTCGTTCGGCAGCCCGCCCCGCTCCCAGTCGGTCCTGGCGTCCTCGCGGCGATGGTCGAAGAACCGGATGTTGTCGTTCGACTGCTCGAGCGGCCTGATCTTCTGGTCGATGAAGTCGTCGAGGTCGGCCAGCAACTGCTCGACGTCGTCCGGGATGCTGAAGTCCATGGTCGACCCTAACCACGCTCGATCCTTCGCTGCCACCGGGAGCCGGACCGACCCGGTCTCGGCGCTCAGACCAGCCCGAGCGACTCGCAGGTCTCGTCGGCCCAGGCCATCGTCTCCGACAGCACCCGGGACAGCTGCTCGGCCGTGACCGCGGCCAGGTTCCTGGGCAGGTGCTCGAGCAGATCGGACTCGATCGTCGCCAGGTCACCGGCGTCGCGGCCCGGGGCGCCTGGCTCGGCCGCGGGGAACATGAGGAGATCGGCGAACTGGACGATGGCGACGAGCCGGTCGACGTCGGTGACGGGGGAGGTCACCGGCAGGTGATGTCGAGCGACGGCGTCGACCAGGACGTCGGGGAGGTGCCAGCGGCGACAGGCCCTTGCCCCCAGTTCGGGATGGGTGATGCCGCAGACCCGTTGCTCGTTCTCGATCAGCGCCCTTGGTGACTCCCAGTTGCCCTCGTCGAGCTGGCGCAGGATGTCGGCGTCATGGTGGAAGATGATGATCCGTCCGACGTCATGCAGGAGGCCGGCCACGTAGGCCGCGTCCGGTTCGACGGTGCAGGACGGGTCGAGCTCGACCAGGGCCCTGGAGGCCCCGGCGACCTGGATGGCGTGTCGCCACAGCGCCTTCTCCCAGGGATCGTCCGGCACGAACACCCGTGACACCGCAGCGGCCGTGATGGAGGCGACGGCGCCCGTGCCGCCGAGCCGGGCCAGCGCCACCCGGACCGAGCCGATGGGGCTGGTCGGGCTGGAGGCGGCCGAGTTGGCCGTGGCCAGGACCCGCGAGGCGAACGCCGCATCGGCCTCGATCAGGGCGAGCACGTCGTCGAAGTAGGTCTCGCTCCGACGGTCGAGCACCATCAGCTGGGCCACCACGGTCGGCAGCACCGGGAGCAGGTCGACCTGCTCCTCGAGCCTGGCCCTGGTGTCGGCGATCGACATGGTGTCCTGTCGGCGGCGGCGACGACCGGATGAGGACCGCGGCGCCGGGATCGCTCATCCCGGGTGGTCGATGGCGGCGTGGAGCAGGCCGAGGCGGTGGCGGGCGTAGTCCGGCTCGGCGGTCCAGGCGTTCACCACCTCCCAGGCGTGCGACAACACGCTGGCCCGCTCGGTCGTGACCCGGTCGAGCCCGGCAGCACCGAGGAGGCCGGCGTCGAGCACCGACAGGTCGTGCCAGACCACGTCGACCCGGCTCTCGTCCCAGTCGAGGAAACCGACCAGACCGTCGGCGCCGATCCGCAGGTTGGTGGCGTGGACGTCGCCGTGCACGACGCCGACCGGGGCGTCGGCGACCGAGGCGAAGATCTCGACGGCGAGCTCCGCCACCGCAGCCGGGACCCGGTCGAGATCGGCGTCGACGCTGCGCCGATGGCGATGGAGCTCGTCGACCCGGCAGCACCCCGGTCGCTGGGGATGGTCGGCGGTCAGGGCGTGCAGGCGGACGAGCTCGCGCCCGATCAGACGCCAGTCCGATGCCGTCGCCGGTTGGGCGCCGGCGAGCCACCGCTGCACGACCACGCCGTCGACGTGCGGGCGACCGTCGTCGGCCGCGACCACGGTCGGCACGGTGAAGCCGTTTGCGTCGAGGAGTCCGAGCAGGTCGAGCTCCCAGTCGAGCGACCCCGCCGCTCGACGGCTGTGGCGGATGGCGACCGCCTCGCCATGGCGACGACCACGCCACACTCGGCTCCTGGCCCCGGCGTCGACCGGGCCGGTCAGCTCGAGCCCCGGCCACGGGCCGAGGTCGGGGAGCCCTCCGGTGTCGGCGGCACTCGGTTCCACGCCGTCGACGCTACTGGCCAGCCGCCTCGGCCTGGCCCGACGACCGGCGAGGTCGCTCGCTAGGGTCGTCGCATGGCCACGACCGAGGATCGAGCATCCGACGGCACACGGACCGGGCGTCTCTTCGTCGTCGTCCAGTTCCTGTTGCTCGTCACGCTCATCGCCATCCCCGGGGCCGACCACTGGCCCGTTCCGACCGTCGTCGACCTGATCGGACTCGCCCTGGTACTCGGCGGGGTCGCCCTGGTCGTGGTCGCTGCGCTCCGCCTCGGACCGGCGCTCACCCCGACCCCGGTGCCGAACGAGCGGGGCCAGCTGACGACGACCGGCCTCCACGGGCTCGTCCGCCACCCGATCTACACCGGTGTCCTGGCCGCCGTCGCCGGCGTGACGATCCGATCCGGCAACGTGCTGGTGCTGCTGGTCGCCGTCGGCACGGTCGCCTTCTTCGTCGTCAAGGCCCGGTGGGAGGAGGACCGGCTCCGCGACCGCTACCCCGACTACGACCGCTACGCCGCCGGCACCCCCCGGTTCGTGCCCCGCATCGGGTTGCGCCGGTGACGGGCCGCGACCGAGCGGTTGGTCCGGACCGCTCGCTGCGGGTCGGCGACCCGGTCGGCGACGTGGTGCTGGCCGACCAGCTCGGCCGCAGCTGGGACCTCGCCGACCACGTCGGTCGGCCGGTGCTGTTGGTCTTCCATCGGCACCTGATGTGACTGCCGTGCCAGGAGCACCTGGTCGCCGTCGGCGCCCACCTCGAACGCCTCGGCGACACCGCCGTCGCCGCCATCGCCTTCGCCGACCCGTGGCGGCTGGCCGACCACCACCGGCGCCTCGAGCTGCCGTTCCCGTTGCTCGCCGATCCCGACCGAACGTTGTACCGACGCTTCGGCCTCGGGCGTGGCTCGGTCCGCCAGGTCTGGAACCCGGGGACGCTGGCGCTCTACGGACGGCTCCTTCGGCAGGGTCGGCGCCCGGCGAGACCGACCGAGGACACCCGCCAGCTCGGCGGCGACGTCGTGATCGGTCCGGACGGCCGCCTCGCCGCCGCCTTCCGGCCCCGCTCCCCCGACGCCCGCCCGACGATCGACGAGCTGGTGGCGGCGGTCAGCGCTGCAGGTCGAGCGGGAAGTGGGTGAGCAGCTCCGGCCCGGCCTCGGTGACCACGTACTGGTTCTCCAGCTTCACCCCCTCGCCGCCACGGCGTCGGCCAACGAAGCTCTCGGTGGTGAAACACATCCCGACCTCGACGACGCCGTCGGTGAGGGCGTCGGCGGCCGACGGGAAGTGGATGCACGGGTACTCGTCGCACTGACCGACGCCGTGGAACAGGCAGCTGTAGTGCCGGTACTCGTCGATCGGCGGGGCCCAGGCGTCATGGCAGAGCTCGTGGAAGCTCCGACCCGGCGTCAGGAGCAGGGCATTGCGCTCGATCTGCTCCTGCGCCAAGTCGTACACGTGTTGTTGGGCCGCGGTCGGCTCGACGTCGCCGGCGACCCAGGTCCGGGAGATGTCGGTCATCAGGCCGTACGGCCCGACGAGGTCGGTGTCGTAGGCAACCAGTTCACCCGGTTGGATCACCCGGGCGCTGGCCTCCTGCATCCACGGGTTGGTCCGGGGGCCGGACGAGAGGATCTGGGTCTCGATCCACTCGCCGGCCCGACGGATGTTGCCGGCGTGCAGCATCGCCCACAGCTCCCGCTCGGTCATCCCCGGCTCCATCGCCGCCAACATCTCCCCCATCGTCGTCTCGCAGGCATGGATCGAGCAGCGCATCGCCAGGAGCTCGTCCGGGCCCTTGATCCGGCGGGCCAGCTCCATGACCCGCTGGCCGTCGCCGATCGTGACCCCGCCGGCCTCCAGGGCCCGGTAGGCGCCGAGGCTCG
>JBCCVL010000006.1:0-61097 GCA_039195375.1 Actinomycetota bacterium | reverse complement strand
TCGTGACCCCGAGCCGGTTGCCCGTGTCGTGGTCGACCGGCGCGACGGAGCCCGGCTCGACCCTCCGGCCGACCGGCGGCTCGACGAACGGGTTGAGGTCATGGTGTGGTCCCCTCGGTAGCCGAGCCCTGGAATCGGGCCCGGACCCGCCGGGTGAAGTCGTCGCCGCGATCGACGTAATTCCGGTACCAGTCGAACGACGCGCAGGCCGGAGACAGCACCACCGCATCGCCCGGTCGGGCGAGGCGATCCGCCGCCTCGATCGCCTCGTCCATCGAGCTCGCCACCTCGACCGGGGCCAGGCCGTCGAACACGGCCTCGATCTCGGGCGCAGCCTCGCCGATGGCCACGACCGTCCTCACCGGCGGCGCGGTTTCTCGTAGCGGCTCGAACGACAGGCCTTTCGGATGGCCGCCGGCGATCAGGACGACCGAGTCGAAGCCGCCGACGGCGGCGACCGTGGCGTGGGGCACCGTCGCCTTGGAGTCGTTGAACCAGGCGATCCCGGACCACGACCCGACCGGCTGCAGGCGATGGGGTAGGCCGACGAAGTGGCGGAGGGCGTCGGCAACGCCGTCGACGGTGGCCCCGGCCGCCAGGGCGAGGGCGGCGGTGGCCAGGGCGTTGGCGACGTCGTGTGGCTGGCGACGGGCCAGCTCGTCGACGGCGAGCAGCGGGCCGTCCGGGCCGACGAGGTTGGGCCGTCCGTCGACGTCGGCGACCGACCAGTCGGCGTTGCCGCCCGGCTCGATCGAGAACCGGACCACCCGGACCCCACGAGCCTCCAGGTCGGCGCTCTCGACGCTGGCCGTGACCACCGGGTCGTCGGCGTTGACGACGGCGGTCGATCCGGGCGGCTGATGGGCCCAGATCGACGCCTTGGCCGCCTCGTAGTCGGCGAGCGTTGCGTGGGCGTCGAGGTGGTCCGGGGCGAAATTGAGCCAGCCGGCGACCTGGGGGCGGAACCGGGCCGAGTGGGCGAGGCGGAACGACGAGGCCTCGACGACGAAGACCTCGGTTGCGGCCGCCTCCGGATCGGCCGGGTCGATGGCCTCGACGAAGGGGATGTCGGTGTTGCCGACGGCGACCGCCGGGCGGCCGGAACGGACGAGGGCGTCGGCCACCATCATCGTGACCGTGGTCTTGCCGTTGGTCCCGGTGATGGCGACGACCGGACGGTCGTCCCACGCCTGGGCCAGGTCGAACTCCGAGGCCAGGGGCACGCCGACGGTACGGGCAGCGGCGAAGACCGGATGGTGATCGGGGATGCCCGGGCTCGGCAACAACACGGTGGCCCCGGCCAGGGCCTTGGCCAGGTCGTCGGCGTCCGGTCGCTCGATCAGGTCGACGCCGAGCTCAGCGGCCACCGCACGGTGCTCGTCGCCGGGTCGGTCCTCGAGCACGATCGGGTGGTGGCCCCTGGCCACCAGGGCCCGGACGACGGCCCGCGAGGTCACCCCGAAGCCGACGACCACCGGTGCGCCGAGGTCGGGGGTCGTCGCCGCTGGCCCGCTCGTCACGACCCCACCGCAGCGACGTAGTCGGCATAGAACAGTCCAAGTCCCCCGAGGGTCAGCGCCCCGCCGATCAGCCAGAACCGGATGATGACCTTCGTCTCCCGCCACCCGAGCAACTCGAAGTGGTGATGGATCGGGGCCATGCGGAACAGGCGACGGCCGCCGGTCACCTTGAACACGCCGACCTGGAGGATGACCGAGAGCGTCTCCATCACGTAGATGCCGCCAACGATGGGCAACAGCAGCTCGGTGTTGGTGGTCAGCGCCAGCGTGGCCAGTGCGGTGCCGATGGCAAGTGAGCCGGTGTCGCCCATGAAGATCTCGGCCGGCGCGGCGTTGAACCACAGGAAGCCCGCACAGGCCGACAGCATGGCGACGGCGACAACAGCGAGGTCGAGCGGGTGGTCGACGGCGTAGATGTCGTTGAAGGTGTCGGTGTCGGTCAGCTGACGGAAGATCCAGAACCCGATCAGCGTGTAGGCCGCGAACGAGAAGATGCCGGAGCCGGCGGCCAGGCCGTCGAGCCCGTCGGTGAGGTTCACTGCGTTGGAGGTGCCGTAGATGATGGCCACCGCCCAGATGACCCAGCCGGCCTCACCGAAGTCGATGCCGAGGAAGCCGTGGCGGGTGAAGCCGAGCTCGGTCGAGGTGTCGGTCAGGTTGACCGTCAGGACGGCGAACACGATCGACACCGCGAGTAGCCCGGCGGTCTTCAGCCTGGCGTTGAGACCGAGGTTCCGCTCGCGCGACACCTTCAACCAGTCGTCGAGGAACCCGACCCCGCCGGCAGCGCACGTCGCCCCCATGACCAGCAGGCCGGTGACGGTGATGATGCTGCCCTCCCGCTCGGTGGTCAGCCCGAGGATGAGGTCGCTGAGGAGGTAGCCGCCGAGGGCGCCGAGCACGATGCCGATGCCCCCCATCGTCGGCGTGCCGGCCTTCACCATGTGGCCCTGGGGCCCGTCCTCACGGATCGGCTGACCGATGTTGGACCGGGTCAGGATGTCGATCGTCAGCCGGGTGAGCAGCGTCGACAGCGAGAAGGCCAGGGCCGCGGCCAGCAGAAGGCGGATCATGCGACGACCCCGAGGGCGACAAGCGCCGCCTGCCGGTCGTCGAACTCGATCGTGCGATCGCCGATGATCTGGTAGGTCTCGTGGCCCTTGCCGGCGATCAGCACGAGGTCGCCGGCGTCGGCCGCACCGACGGCGGCGCCGATCGCGGTCTGGCGGTCCGGCTCGACGATCGGCCCTCCCGGCGTACCAGGTACGGCGTCGATGCCGCCGAGGATGTCGTCGATGATGGCCCGGGGATCTTCGGAGCGGGGGTTGTCGCTGGTCACGATCACCAGGTCCGCCGCCTCGGCCGCCACTCGTCCCATGTCGCCTCGTTTCTCCACGTCGCGGTCCCCACCGCAACCGAAGACGACGATCACCCGGCCGTCGTCGGCCACCTGCCTGGCTGCGGCCAGGGCGGCGCGGAGAGCGTCGGGTGTGTGGGCGTAGTCGACTGCGATGTGGAAGGGTTGTCCGGCATCCACCGCTTCGAACCGACCCCGCACCGGCGAGGTGGCACACAGCGCATCGGCGATGTCCGCCGCCTCTATTCCTAGCAGCTCGGCAGCCCGAGCCGCGCCCACCGCATTGGCGACGTTGTGGCTCCCGGCGAGCTGCAGCACCACCTCGTGGCCCCGCCACCGGAACCGGCTGGTGGCGCCGTCGAACCGGAGGTCCTGGGCGTCGCCGAGCCCGTAGCCCTCGGCCGGGATCTCGACGAGGTCGAGCAGGCGACGACCCCACGGATCGTCGGTGTTGACGACGGCTCGCTCGGCCAGGCCCGGGGCGAACAGGCTGGCCTTGGCCTCGAAGTAGGCCTCCATCGTGTGATGGAAGTCGAGGTGATCCTGGGTCAGGTTGGTGAACAGGGCGACGTCGAAGCGGGCGCCGGCCACCCGGTGGAGACTGAGGGCGTGCGACGAGACCTCCATCGCCACCGCCTCGGTCCGCCGGTCGACCGCCCGGCGGAGCTCGCGCTGGAGGTCGGGGGCCTCGGGGGTGGTCCTGGCTCCGACCAGGGTGCCGATGATCTCGTTGCTGGTCCCGACCTGAGCCCAGATGTCGGCCAGGAGTTGCACGATCGAGCTCTTGCCGTTGGTCCCCGTGACGCCGACGAGGGTCAGTTCACCGGCCGGTTCGCCATGGACGACGGCGGCGGCCGGGCCCATGGTCCGTCGAACGTCGTCGACGAGCAGCTGGGGTCGATCGAGGTCGAGCGGTCGCTCGACGAGGAGCGCGGCGGCGCCGGCGTCGATCGCGGCCGGGGCGAAGTCGTGACCGTCGAAGCGCTCGCCCGGCACACAGCAGAACAAGGCGCCCGGCGCGACCTGGCGGGAGTCGTGGGTGGCATCGGCGAGCACGGTCGTCTCGCCGGACGGCGAGTCGTCGGGCCGGCCGACCAGCCGGCCACCGATCCTGGCCAGCACGGCCTCGAGCGACGCACTCATCCGTCGGTACCCGCCGAGGTCGTCGGCGCGGCGGGCGCTGCCCCATCGTCCTCGGCCTCGTCCTCATCCTCGCTACGGTCACCGTCACCGTCACCGTTGTCGTCGTCGTCGTTGGATGCAACGGTGACGTCTGGGGCGGCGACGACCTCGCCGTCCGCCCCCTCCTCGACCTCGGGCACGGTCGCCGGGGTGCCCCGCACGGGCCCATCGCCGTCGTCGACCACGTCGTCCGGCACGATGTCGAGCAGGCGAAGCGCATACTCGCCGATGTCGGCGAACACCGGGGCGGCGACCGCAGAGGCCGACGTGACCAGCCCGGCCGGCTCATCGATGACAACGACGATCGACACCGCCGGGTCGTCGACTGGGGCGAAGCCGGCGAACGTCGACACGTAGCGCCGGTTCTCCGGCGTGCCGTAGCTGAGGGTCCCCGACCCGTCGTCGAACGCCTTCCATGCGGTGCCGGTCTTGCCGGCAACCGTGTAGCCGGGGATGGCGGCCGGCTTGCCGGTCCCGTCGGCCACCACGCCGACGAGCAGCTCGGTCAGCTCAGCGGCGGTCCGCTGGCTGATGACGGGGCGGCCGGGCCCGGTGTCGACGTGGTGCTGGGTGCCGTCCGGGCTCTGCAGGGTCCGCACGAGCACCGGGCTGCGATAGACGCCGCCGTTCGCCACCGTGTTGTAGGCCGCCGCCAGCTGGGTGGCGTTGACCGAGATGCCCTGGCCGATCGGGATGGAGCCGGCGTCGCTCCCCCACCAGTCGTCGAGCTCCCTGACCCGGCCCGAGGTCTCACCCTCGAAGCCGATGCCGGTCGGGTGGCCGAAGCCGAAGCGATCGAGATAGGTCCTGACCTGGGCCGGCCCGACCGCCTGGGCAACCTTGATCGTGCCGACGTTCATCGACTGGGAGAGGATCTGCGACAGCGGGTAGGGCGCGGCGGCGTGGGCCGGACGGTCGACGAAGGTCTTGTCACCGACCACGATCCGGGGCGGCACCTCGACGGGCGTGTCGCCGTCCCAACCGAGCTCCTCGATGGCGGCCGCCATCGTGATCGTCTTGAGAACCGATCCAGGCTCGAACGGCCAGACCAGGGCGGCGTTGTGGCGGGGGATCTCACAGGCCCCGGTCTCGTCGTTGCGGCTCACGCCGGCCATGGCCAGGATCTCGCCGGTCGTCGGCTCGGACACGACGGCGGTCGCCGCCGCAGCCCCCGTGGCTTCGCACTGGGCCCGCAGGGCCTCCTCGGCCGCGTACTGGAGTCGGTGGTCGATGGCGAGGATCACGTCGTAGCCGGCGGTGGCCGGATCGACCCGCCAGTCGGCGACGCTGATGCTACCGAAGCGGCTCGACTCGAACTCCTCGGATCCGGGGATGCCGGTCATGATCTCGTCGTACTGGGCTTCGATGCCGTAGATCCCCCGCTCGTCCGGGTCGACCCGACCGACGATCGGGGTCGCCAGCTCGTCGGCGGGGTAGACCCTCGCCTCCTCGGGGCGGACGAACACGCCGACCATCCGCTCGGCGGTGGCGCCGTCGCTCATCAGACTCCGGATCCGCTCGACGCCGTCGTCGGCGACGGTCCGGGCCAGCAGGGCGAACTTGTCGGAGTCCGACTCGGGCGTCAGCTCCTCGGCCAGCGTCGCTGCGTCCTGACCGAGCAACGGGGCGAGCAACGTGGCGGTGGCCGCGGGGTTGTCGATCATCGTCGGGTCGGCGACGACCCGGTGGCTCGGCGTCGAGGCCGCCAGCACGAAGCCGTTGCGGTCGATCACGCTGCCCCGGTAGCCGGCCAGCTGGCGGGTGCTCGTCCGCTGGGCCACACCCCGGGTCCGGAGGTCGTCGGCCCGGATGGCCTGGAGGTCGACGAGCTGGGCAACGAACCCGGCGCCGACCATCACGAACACGAGCAGCAGGAAGAGGAGCCGGTTCCTGGGGTCGCTCGGCTTGGTCGTTCGCCGGAAGGCACGACGGCGGAGCGCCTTGCGCCTGGCATCGCGCGAGCGGGCCGGCGGGGCACCCCGGGAGGGGGCCCGTCGGGCACTCGAGGTGCCGGACGACCGCCGTGCGCTCATCCCGATGCCGTTGCTGCCGCCGCCGAGGCCAGTGGGGAGCCGGACGGCGACGAGGCCGCCGAGCTCGTGTCGGTCGTGTCATCCGGGGTGGAGGTGCCGCCCGCCGGCGTCGTCACCGCTCGGGTGCCGGCGATGCTGGAGACCGGGCCGGACGGTGCACCACCGGCACCGGGCGCCAATCCACCGGTCGTCCGGGTCGAGGGCTCGGCCGGAGCCGTCGAACCGCCGGCCGAGCCGCTGGTCACACCGGCGATCGAACCGGTCCCGCCCGCGTCGTCGGCGGCGACCGTGTCCGCCGCCGGCACGGCCGAAACGGTCGGCGAGATCGGGGCGACCGTGATGCCGCCGACGTCGCCGCCGCCGATGGCGACGGTTGCGTCGACTGCGACGGGCGTGTTGGCCGAGATACCGCCGGCCTGGCCGAGCGATCCCGAGAGCGCCCCGTCGGCGGCGCCGGCCGGGCCGACCAGCTCGGCGACCGCAGGATCGATCTCGCCGGCCGGGGTCGGCTGGTCGCCGATGACGGATGCGTCGGGGGCGGCGGTGATCGGCACCCCGACCTCGATGGTGCGAAGCGGCGCGGCGACGGTCAGGTACACCGGGTTCTGGGCCCGGACCATGCCGAGGGCGGTGGCCCGTTCGACGATCGTCGATGGGGCCGAGGCCTCCTCGACGCTGCGGGACAGCTCGGCGTGGCGGGCCTCGGCCTGGGTGATCTCGGCCCGAACAGCGTCGAGCTCGTGCTGACCGGCGACGAGCTCGGCGTGCACGAAGGCGACGGCGAAGAAGCCGGCGATCACGGCGACGAAGAGCACCAGCAGGGCGGTGCGGTGACGGGCCCGGCGGCGCCGCGCCGCCTGGTCGAGGACGCGGAGCTTGGGACGGCCCTGGTCGCCTCGCCCGGCGGGACGCCGTGTGGTGGCGGGTGACGTCGGGCGTGGAAGCGCCCGGTCGAGCAGTGCTGCGGTCATGGCCGCCTCCTTTCGTTCGTGTCGTTCGTGTCGTTCGTCGCGTTGTGGTGGGCCAGCGAGCGCTGCGGGGTCGGGGGATTCGTGTCGGTCATGCCGCCCGCCGCTCGATCGCCCGGAGTCGGGCGCTGCTGGCCCGGGGGTTCGACGCCAGCTCCGACGCCCCGGGTTTGCGGGCGATGGGTCGGACGATGGCGAAGTCGGGTTCGTCAACCGCAACCGGCAGACCGGGAGGTGTGGTCGAGGCCGTCCGGCGGCGGAACGCGTCCTTGGCGATCCGATCCTCACCCGAGTGGTAGGTGATGACGATCCCCCGGCCGCCGGGGATCAGGGCGTCGAGCACCCGGTCGATGGCGGGGCCGAGGATGCGGAGCTCGTCGTTGACCTCGATGCGGATGGCCTGGAAGGTCCGCCTGGCCGGATGACCGCCTCGCCGGCGGGCCGGGGCTGGGATGGCGTCGGCCACCACCTCGGCGAGGCGGGCGGTGGTCTCGATCGGGCGGGCGGCGACGATGGCGGCCGCGATCCGAGGTGCGTTTCGCTCGTCGGAGTACCGGCGGATCAGCTCGGCCAGGCTGCGCTGGTCGTAGCGGTTGACGACGTCGTCGGCGCTGAGCGCCTGATCGGGATCCATGCGCATGTCGAGAGGTCCGTCGTTGCGGAAGCTGAAGCCGCGGTCGGCGACATCGAGCTGGGGCGAGCTGACGCCGAGGTCGAACAGGAAGCCGGCGAGGCCGGGCGGGGGGAGTTCGTTCATCGCCTGCTCGGTCTGGTCGAACCGGGCCCGCCGGAGGATGACCCGGTCCCCGTGGGGTTCGAGTCGGCGGGCCGCAGCCTCGAGGGCCGCAGGGTCTCGATCCAGACCGAACAGGCGAAGACCTTGGTTGGCCTCCAGCACGGCGCTGGCGTGGCCGCCACCGCCGACGGTGGCGTCGAGGAAGGTGCCGCGAGGCAGCGACCGGATCAGCTCGACGACCTCGTCGACCATCACCGGCAGGTGATGGAAATCCGCCGTGGAGGAGGCGGGCGACGGGTCGGGCGCTGACGTCGGCCCCGGTTCCGAGGCCGCTGGTTGACAACCATCGCTCGCAACCATCGGTCGACGGGGCGGTCCTCGCTACGAATCGGCCATCGATAACCCCCCGGACTGCGACGCGATCCAGGATTTATCCCCTGGGGACGCTGAGAGGAGTAGCGGGCGGAGTCGTGGGGCAGAAGCACCCCTCTCCGCATTCCGGGAGGTAATCGATGAACGATTGCTCAGGTTTGGTCTCGCCCACACTCCTTTCCTGTCTGGCGGGACATCGGTTCGTCTGTCCGTCTGCTCGTTCGGCTCGGTGGCGTCGGTTGCTCGTCGATGCAGGGCTGGCGACTCAGAGTCCGAGGCGGGCGACCGCTTCGGCCAGTTCGTCGTCGGCGTCCTCGGTGCCGAGGTCGCTTGCGTAGGTCTCCGCCGGCCAGATCTCGACCCGGTCGTACAGACCGGCAACGACCACCTGCGAGTCGAAGCTCAGGGCGTCGAGGAGCTCCCGTGGGAGGGTGATCCGTCCGGCCGAGTCGAGCTTCACCTCCCGCACGCTGTTCATCAGCTTGCGGAAGACCCTCATCGATATGCGTGATGCTGCCGACTCTGCTTTCCACTTCTCGGCGACGAGCCGGAACTCGTCGGCACTCCAGAGACCGAGACACCCATCGAGCTGGGTGATGTAGCCACGCTCCGCAACGAACGCTCGAAACGGTGAGGGGAGGACCACCCGGCCCTTGTCGTCCAGCGCGTGCTCGTACTGGCCGACAAACACCCTTTCACCACAACACCACGATCGAGCAACCCCAGTGCGATGCGTTCGACGATCGGTGCGCCCGGAACCGCCGGGCCGGTAGTGGGACAGTCCCCCACTGCGTGACAAAGTAACCCACTTCGCCCCCCTCCGCAACACCTTTCCTGACAATCCGTGGTTTTTCGCCTACTCAGAGTGCGTACGAGCGTTCGAAATTACACGGGTGTGTTCAACCGGGGGGCGGCCGGAAACCCGCTCGAACAGTGGGGTTTCGAGCCGATGGGCTCGGGGGTGGGTCGAGGTGGGGGGCCGTGGCCCAGCGGGTGGGGCGTGGTGGGGCGCCCGGCGCGGCCGACCGGTGCGACGCGGGGGTCCGGCCCTCCGTGCGGCCGACCGGGTCCCGGTCCCGCCGGCCGCAGGTCCGCGGTTGCGGCGCCCGGCTGCGGTAGACCGGAACCGTGGCCTCCGCTCCCCCACCGACGTCGTCGAGCCCCGAGTCAGCGGCCGTCGACTGGCGGGTCGTCGAGGACGCGGGCTCGGCCGACGAGTTCCACCGGCGCCAACCCGAGCAGGACACCGCCCACGAGCTGTGGGTCCGCGAGCTCCTCCGGCCGGCGCTGGTCCTCGGCAGCACCCAACCGGACGAGCTGATCGTCGCCGACCGGGCCGAGGCGGACGGCATCGAGGTCTGCCGCCGACGCTCGGGGGGCGGACTCGTCTACCTGGACCCGGCGACCGACTGCTGGATCGATGCCATCGTCCCCGCCGGCTCACCGCTGTGGCGCGACGACATCGGCCAGGCCTTCCACTGGATCGGCGAAGCCTGGGGCCGGCTGCTCACCGACCGGCTCGGCCCGGCCGGACCGGCCCTCGTCCACCGCCCCACCCCGCATCGGGGCAGGCCGATGCGCCCCCTCTGGTGCTTCGCCGAACTCGGCCACGGCGAGGTCACCGTCGGGGCGGCCAAGGTCGTCGGGCTCTCCCAGCGACGCACGCGCCGCTGGATCCGGCTGCAGTCGCTCGTGCTCGGCGGCTGGCCGGGCCGCCAGCTGCGGCCGTACATCGACGCCGACGTGGCCAGGACACTGGCCGCCAGGGACCGGCGTCCGGGCGGCGATCCTGCGAACGCCGACGAACTCGGGCCGATCATCGACCCGGCCCTGGTCCGGGCCGGTCCACCAGCGGGACTCCGGCTGCCCGAGCCGTCCGAGCTGGCGGCCGACTTCCTGCGCCGGACCACCGGCGGCGGGTGAACCGGAGGACTCCGGGAGCCGAACGTTCGGGAAACGGCTTCCTGGTGCATCGGTGGCCTCGACTACCCTTTGCCCATGCCGCGGACCCTTCCTTCTCGAACGCTGGTCCTCAACGCCACCTACGAGCCCATCGGCGTGGTGCCGGCACGGCGCGCCGTCGTCCTGGCCCTGGCCGACAAGGTCGACGTCCTGGCCGAGAGCGCGGCCCGCATCAGCTCCGCCCACCTCGACCTGGCGGTCCCCTCGGTCGTCCGACTCCGGTACTACGTGAAGGTCCCGTACCAGCGAACGGCCCCGCTCAGCCGCCGGGCGGTGTTCGCCCGTGACCACGGCGAGTGCCAGTACTGCGGCAAGCCGGCCGAGAGCATCGACCACGTCATCCCCCGTTCCCGTGGCGGCGAGCACACGTGGGAGAACGTGGTGGCGTGCTGTCGCCGCTGCAACACGTTGAAGAGCGACCGGCTGTTGAAGGACTGCCCGCTCGAGCTGCGGAGCACCCCGTCGGCGCCGACCCGTTTCGTCTGGCTCAAGGTGGCGGCGGGAACGGTCCCGGCCGATTGGGCCCCCTATCTCGACAGCTACGCGGCCTGACGGGACGGCCGCCCGGCCGCCGGGACCCGCCGGCATTCGACGTCGGGGGGCGGGGTTACTCTACGGTAGGTGTGCTCCGGCCCTGCGCCGGCCACTCGACGAGCCCTCCGGCGGTCAGCCGGCGATCGAGGAACCAGCCGGTGGTGAGCCGGCGACCGAAGAAAGAGGTCCCCCGTGCAGCCAACCTACTCCGACAGCGCCCAGACCTTCCGCGAGAAGATGCAGGCGTTCCTGGCCGAGCACCTCCCCGCCGACTGGCAGGGCATCGGCGCCCTCGACCACGACGAGGCGATGACGTTCACCCGCCAGTGGCGGGACGTGCTGCGCGACAACAAGCTGCTCGCCCCGAGCTGGCCCGCCGAGTACGGGGGCGCCGGACTGAGCGAGCTCGAGGCGGTCATCATGGCCGAGGAGTTCCAGAAGGCCGGCGTGCCGACCGGCGGCTCCAACGACGCGTTCAGCATCCAGATGGTCGGCAACACGATCGTCCACTGGGGCACCGAGGAGCAGAAGCAGCATTTCTTGCCCAGGATCATCTCCGGCGAGGACATCTGGTGCCAGGGCTACTCCGAGCCGAACGCCGGGTCCGACCTCGGCAACCTCGGCTGCAAGGCCGAGCTCGACGGCGACGAGTGGGTCATCAACGGCCAGAAGATCTGGACCTCGGCCGGGCACCTGGCCAACTGGATCTTCGTGCTCACCCGGACCGAGCCGGACGCCCCGAAGCATCGGGGCATCACCTTCCTCCTGTGCCCCATGGACCAGCCCGGGATCGAGGTCCGGCCGATCCAGATGATCTCCGGTGAGTCGGAGTTCAACGAGGTCTTCTTCACCGACGCCCGTACGGCCAAGGAGAACGTGATCGGCGAGGCGAACGGTGGCTGGGCCGTGGCCATGACCCTGCTCGGCTTCGAGCGGGGCGAGGCCGCCGCCACCACCCCGGTCGCCTACCGTGGTGAGCTCGACCGCCTCGTCGAGTTGGCCAGGGAGCGGGGCCGGGCCGACGACCCGACGATCCGCCAGCGGCTGATGTGGTGCCACTCCAAGGTCGAGATCATGCGCTACCTGGGCATGCGGACGCTGACCAAGTTCCTGGCCGGCGAGTCGCCCGGACCCGACGCCTCGATCTTCAAGCTCTACTGGTCGGAGTACCACAAGGTGGCGACCGAGCTGGCGGTCGACATCCTCGGGCCCGACGGGATGCACCTCGTCGGCAAGCTGCCGTCGAGTTCGTTCGCCACCGACTCGCCCGGCGCCCCGAACGACTCGGGCTCGTGGCTCGGGACCTTCCTCAACGCCAGGGCCGGCACGATCTACGCCGGCACCAGCCAGGTCCAACGAAACATCATCGGCGAGATGGTGCTCGGCCTGCCGAAGGAGCCCCGGTCGGACGGCGGCCCCTGGAAGGACGTCCCGAAGTGAGTCGCCGGCGTCGGGCGGCTGCCTCGGGCAGCCGGCGCCCGGCGCTCCTGCCGGCCGGCTGGCGCCAAGCGGCAACGGCGGTGGCCAGGCGGCCGGACCTGTGGCCGGTCGCCGCCCGTTCGGCCGCAGCGCTCGCGCCGCGGGGCTGGTGGCGTCGGGCGCCGTTCCTCCCGCTACCGGATCGCGACTGGATGCACGTCCGGCTGGTCACCGCCTACGGCGGCGACGGCGGCGGACCCATGGCGGCCGACGACGTCATCACCTGGCTGGAGTGGCGCCGCACCTGGGACCGCTGAACCGGGCCAGCCGACGGCTCCCGGCCTGTCGACCGGCGCCGTGCTCGGGACGGCGTGCCGACGAGGCCACCCGGCGTTGCGCTCGACCACGGGACCGGCCGGTTCACTGAGGGTCGACGGCGCCGATCCGTCGGCCGAGCGACCGGAACCCCACGGCGGCCGCCCCGATCAGCGGTCCCTCGTGGCCGCAGCCGGCCGGCTGGATCCGGGCTCCGCGACTGAACTCGAGCGTGCAGATCCGGTCCATCTCGGCCTGGGCCGCGGCGAAGAACGGCTCGCCGAACCCGAGGGCCACCGAGCCGGCGACGAGCACCAGTCGCAGGTCGAGCAGGTTGGCCACCGACCCGGCGGCCCGGCCGACCAGCGTGCCGGCCCTGGCCACGTCGACCGTCGCCGCCTCCTCCGGCCGGCGGCCGGTGTGGGCGGCGATGGCAGGACCGGCCGCCTCGGCCTCGAGGGTGCCCTCGGCCTGGGGCGGCATCGGCCGACCGGCCTCGGTGACCGCCATCTGGCCGATGTGGCCGGCGTTGCCGCTGGCCCCGTCGAGGAGCCGGCCCTCGAGCACGATCCCGCTGCCGACGCCGGTGGAGACGACCATGGCCAGGTAGTCGGCGACCCCGACCGCACCGCCGACCCAGCCCTCGGCCAGGGCGAGCGCCTTGGCGTCGTTGTCGACCCGGCAACTCAGCCCGGTCATCGTCGTCAGCCGCTCGGCCAGGGGGAAGGCCCGGAGGCCGGGGATGTTGAGCGGCGAGACCGTCTCCCCGCCCGGCGCGATCGGCCCAGCGCACCCGACCCCGCAGACGGCGAAGCGGTCGAACGGGGCGAACGTGGAGACCAGGTCGGCCAGGGCGGCGAAGACGTCCTCACCGCCCGGCGCTCCTGCCCCGTCGCCCGGCTCGACGGCGGCGGCATCGGTGACCGTCGCGGGCGCCGAGTCCTGCCTCGGCACCGTCGGCGTTGCCACCGACCGACGCTCCCGGAGCCGACCACACTCGTCGACCACACCGACCGCCATCTTGCTCCCCCCGATGTCGATGGCCAACGCGTGGTCCATGCGTGAAGACCCTAGTGTGCCGACCCCGGCGGCGGCCGGTGCCGACCCGGGCCGGCGCCGATCACGACCACTGCGGGGAAGACGACGGGCCCGGCGCCGGTTACCGTCCGGCATCGACACAGGCGATACCCATCCCGGGGCCTCGTGCAGATAGCCTGACAGGCAACCGCTTCGTGGAGGTACGCGCACGTGACGACCGCAGAGGCCCAGATCCTCGACGAGACCAGGGCCCACCAGTTCGCGACGGCGTTCAACGCCATTCGTGACAACATGCAACAGGTCGTCCGGGGCAAGCAGCACGTGGTCGAGATGACGCTGCTGTGCATGTTGTCCGGCGGCCATCTGCTGGTCGAGGACGTCCCCGGCGTGGGCAAGACGCTGCTGGCCAAGGCGCTCGGTCGCTCGATCGGCGCCGACATGGGGCGGATCCAGTTCACCCCCGACCTCTTGCCGGCGGACGTGACCGGCGTGAACGTGTGGAACCGCAACTCGTCGTCGTTCGAGTTCCGGCCCGGCCCGGTGTTCACCCAGCTGCTCCTGGCCGACGAGATCAACCGGGCCTCGCCGAAGACCCAGTCGGCCCTGCTCGAGTCGATGGCCGAGTCGCAGGTCACGGTCGACGGTGTCACCCACGAGCTGAGCAGCCCGTTCATGGTGCTGGCCACCCAGAACCCGATCGAGCAGGAGGGCACCTACCCGCTGCCCGAGGCCCAGCTCGACCGCTTCCTGATGAAGATCTCGGTCGGCTACCCGAACCGGAACGACGAACTGCTGATCCTGCAGACCCACGAGACCGACGGCCTGGTCAACCGGCTCAAGCCCGTGGCCAACCCACAGGACATCCTGACGATGTCCGACATGGTCACCGCCGTCCACATCGCCCCCGAGCTGCGGATGTACCTGATCGACGTGGCCGACGCCACCCGCCGCCACCCCGCCGTCGCCCTCGGCATGTCGCCGCGGGGAACGCTGAGCCTGCAGCGGGTCGCCCGGGCCAGGGCGGTGTCGCAGGGTCGGGTCTACGTGAGCGACGACGACATCAAGGCGGTCGCCGCCCAGGTCATCGCCCACCGCATGATCCTGCGTCCCGAGGCCGTCCTGCAGGGCACCGACGCCAACGCCGTCGTCGCCGACGTGCTCCGGGCCGTCCCCGTTCCCTACGACCGCGTCTGACCGGGTTGGCCACCGTCTTGGCTGACGTCGATCCACCCGGGAGTCGGTGATGCGTCCGACCCGAGCCGGCCTCGGTCTCCTGCTCGTCGCCATCGGTCTGGCCCTCGCCGGTCGACTCCTCGGCATCCTGGAGCTGTACCTGCTGGCGGCGATGGCCTTCGCCGCCCTGATCCTGGCCGCGATCTACACTGCGACCAGCCGCCTCGACCTGTCGATCAGCCGGGTCACCACGCCATCGCGGCTCCGGGCCGGCACCCCTGCCCGCGTCGACCTGGCCCTGATGAACCGTTCGAGGCGGCGGACACCGGTCCTGTCGGTCCACGACCACGTGCAGGGCGGCCGCGGTGCCACCGTGTTGCTCGCCCCGTTCGGCTCGAAGCGGGAGGCCAGGGTCGCCTACCGGCTCCCGACCCACCGGCGGGGCCGGCTCCGCATCGGGCCGCTCGACCTGTCGCTCGGCGACCCGCTCGGGCTCACCCGCAGCCAGGTCCGAGCCGCCGGCACCAGCGAGCTGATGGTCCACCCCCAGCTGATCGAGCTCGATCCGCTGGTGGCCGTCGCCGGCCACGACCCGACCGCAGACCAGCAGCCGATCCGAGCCATCGCCACCGCCGGCGACGAGTTCTTCGCCCTCCGGCCCTACGTGTTCGGCGACGAGCTGCGCCGGGTCAACTGGCGGGCCTCGGCCCGCATCGACGAGCTCGTCGTCCGCCAGGAGGAGCGACCGAAGACCGGGCGGGTCACCGTCGTCCTCGACCGTCGGGCCGAGGTCTACGACGACGAGGGCTTCGAGCGAGCCGTCTCGGCGGCGTTGAGCGCGCTGCACAGCGGGTTCCGGGGCGGCGACGCCCTCCGCTTCCTGACGACGGCCGGACCGGCGATCAGCGACATCCGCACCCGGTCGGAACTCGACGGGGTCGACGAGCAGTTGGCCCTGATCGAGACGACCCGCAGTGCGTCGCTGATCCGGAGCCTCGAGGAACTGAGCCGGGTGAGCCGGGGCGGGACGCTGGTCGTCGTCACCGGCAAGTTGGCCGATGCCGTCGAACCCGTCGTGGCCCGGGCGAGGCGGGCCTTCGGCCTGGTCCTCGTGGTGGCCTGCAACACCGCCGGCCAACGGGCCTCCACCAACGGAGGGACCAACGGGGGCGACGGTAACCCGGACTGGGCCATCACCTATGCTGGCCCGACCGACCTGGCCAGCGAATGGCGTCGAGCGGTCAACGCCGCCAGGGGATGAGCGACCGATGATGGAGGACGCGTGAACCCCACCCAGCAGCAGCCCCCGATCTGGCTGGAGGTGGCGGCGGCGCTGCTCGTTCCCTCGGCCTGCTTCGGCTTCCTCCGGGTCTTCGCCGAGAGCTCGGCGCTCCTGCCGATCATCGGCGCTGCGCTGCTGTCGTCCGCGGTCGCCGTGCTCGCCCGCCGGCTCCGGCTGCCGCTGATCGTCTCGGCTGCGATCTCGCTCGGGCTGCTCGGTGCCCTGATCGTCAACCGCTACGCCCCGGGAACGGCTCGGCTCGGCCTGATCCCGACCCAGGCAACCGCCGACCAGCTTCGCCTCGTGTTCGACGAGCTCGTCCGCAACTTCCAGGAGCTCAAGTCGCCGGTGCCGGCGCTCCAGCCGTTCATCGCCGCATCGATGATCGGTGCGTGGATCATGGCCTTCCTCACCGACTGGGGGGCCATGCGCCTTCGCCTGGCCTTCGAGCCGGTGCTCCCGGCTGGGCTGCTCTTCATCTTCACCTCGGTCCCCCCGATCAGCGCCGGCGGCAACCAGATACTGGCCACCATCCTGTTCGGGGCGGGCGTCGCCGCCTGGGCCGGCAGCCAGCGGGCGGCGACCCTGCTGCAGCGGGGGGTCTGGCTTGCCCACGACCACCAGCGGGGTCCGGCCAGCATCGGTGCCGCCGGTGCCGTCGTGGCCACGATCGCCGTGTTGGCCGGTGCGCTCATCGGCGGCCGTCTGCCCGGCGCCGGGGCCGACCCGGTCTACAGCTTCCAGAACCAGGGCGACCCGACCAGGGTCGTCGTCAGCCCGTTTGTCAACATCCGCTCGCGGCTGGTGACCCAGACCGGTCTCGAGCTGTTCACCGTCACCTCCGACAAGGCCAGCTATTGGCGCATCGCCGGTCTCGACACCTACGAGGACGACATCTGGAAGGTCGCGGGCGACTTCTCCCCCGAGACCGGCGAGTTGCCCGGCCAGCGGGACTTCAACGGGCAGGTGTCGCAGGTCAACCAGGATTTCTCGATCAGTGCGCTGAAGGCGATCTGGCTGCCGGCTGCGTTCGCCCCGTCCGAGATCGTCGAGGCGACCGCCGAGGTGACCTGGAACGCCGAGAACAGCTCGCTGACCGTGGCCAACGACGTCGAGAACTCCGACGGCATGCAGTACTCGCTGGTTTCGAACGTGCCGGCGTTCAGCATCGACGAGCTCCAGGCCGGTTCGGCGGTCGTGCCGGACGATGTGGCCGAGCGCTACCTCGGGCTGCCGGCCGACCTGACGCCTCGGGTCGCACAGCTGGCCCAGGAGGTGACGGCTGGCGCAACCACCCGGTACGACCAGGCCAGGGCCCTCCAGGACCACTTCCAGACCTACAACTACAACGTCCGCCTCGGTCCACGCACCGGCGACCCGGTCGAGCAGTTCCTCGACGAGCGGGAAGGCTTCTGCCAGCAGTTCGCCGGCACGTTCGCCCTGATGGCCAGGGCACTCGGCATCCCGACCAGGGTGGCGACCGGCTTCACGTGGGGTGACCCCGTCGGCGTGGACGAGGGGGGCCGCACGGTCTACTCGGTGACCGGCCGCCACACCCACGCCTGGCCCGAGGTCTACTTCGACGACCTCGGTTGGGTCGCCTTCGAGCCGACGCCCGGTCGTGGACTGCCAGGAGCGGTCAACTACACCGGCGTCGCCGCCCGCCAGGACTCCCGGGTCCAGCCCGACAACCCGGACGGCCCGACCACGACCACCACCATCGATCCGTCGCAGCAGGGTCTCGGCTCGACGCCGGAGCAGGACCTGTCAGAGTTCAACGACCCCGGGTTCATCGAGCCGGGTGAGGCGTTCAACGACCAGGGAGGTTCTCGGTCCCGTGGCGGCTGCTCGCCGTCATCGGCGCGATCGGCGCCTACGTCGGCGGCATCCCGCTGATCGCCGCCATCCGACGACGCCGGCGACGTGAGTCGGCCGGCACCCCGGCCCGGGTGGTCGAGGTGTCGTGGGCCGAGGCGGTCGAGTCACTCGAACTCGGCTACGAGCTGCAGCGACAGCCGTCGGAGACGCGGACCGAGTACGCCGGACGACTCCAGGGCGACCGTCGGATCCCGGCCGAGGAGTTCCAGGCCCTCGCCGAACGGGCCACCGTTGCCCGTTTCCACCCGGACGGTGTCACCGAGCTCCAGGCCCAGGAGGCCACGAACATGGCCAACCGGATCGACGCATCGGTCCGGGCCCGGGTGCCGATCTACGTGCGGCTGCGCCGTCAGCTCGACCCGCGCCGACTCCTGCAGTCCGGCTCGCGGGTGACCATCGAGTCCGGCCGTCCGACGACCCGGTCCGGTGCCGATGCGGTGATCGACGACGCCGACCTGGCCGCGCTCACCGACGACGAGCTCGACGTCACCAGCTGAGCGGCCCCGGCCGAGCGATCGACCGCGACGCCACCGCTCGATGACCCCGGCGGTCCGGCCGGCGAGCGACGACGCGGCCTGACGTCGGCGCCATCGACCGCACCCGGTCTCGTGCCGGCAGCGCCACCGTGGGACCGGGCCGTCGCAGGCGCGTCGAAGCAGTGGGTCCCGGCGGCCGGCTGCGTTCTGCGGGCGGCGGTCGGGGCTAGTCGGCCTCGGCCTCGTCGGCCGAGTCGGGGTTGCGCCTGGCTGGATTGGCGGCGCGGAACGCCCGGGTGAACTGGTCGACCCCGGCCTTGCCCATCAGGCGAAGGTTGCGTTCGAGACCGATGGCGCTGATGAGCATCAGCAGGAACCCGCCGAAGGCCGCCAGGAAGTGGATCTGCAGGGTGGCGACCATGACCACCACACCGAGGATGATCCCCAGGACCGACCATCGCAGCGAGCCAAGCGCATGACGGTAGATCGTGGTCTCGCTGACCTCTTTGGCCAAGCGGGGATCGCTCTCGTGCAGGTTCTTCTCGATCTCGGCGAGAATCCGCTGCTCGTCTTCTGACAGTGGCATTCGCTCGTCCTTCAGACCCCTGGGTCGGCTGAGTCGACCTTCACTCGGATCCAGCTCTGGATCTTCGTATCGGCACCTGCACGCTAGTCTCGCGCACTCCCGTGATTTCAACAACGCGGGCGGGATCGGAATCCTTCCCTCAGCGGCGCTCCTCCGCCTCCGGGACCGCCCCTGACCCCTCTGGGCGCTCGTCGGTCGACGCTTCGTGACCATGATCCGGTCCCCAGGCCTGTTCGAGGTGCTCCTTCGGGGCGAGACGGCCGTCACCGGCCAGGGCGGCCATGCCGATGGCCCCCGCCCCGAACCGGTCCCGGATGGCGTCGACGGCCCGATCGGCTCTGCTCCAATCGTCACGCTGGCGCCGCTCCGACCCGCCGCCGGCGCCGTCGGCCGTCTCGCCGTGCGGGTCATCACCGGCCGCAGCGGTACCGAGGAGGTCGTCGAACGACAGCTGCTCCTGGACCTCCTCGACCAGGCCCGAGGCGCCGATCCCGAGCAGCCGCACCCCCTGATCGAGGACCCGGTCGGATTCGACCAGGCGATCGAGGAGGCGCCCGCCGACCTCCACGAGCTCGGAACCGGAGTCGGTCGGGGTTCGCAGGGTCTCGGATCGGCTCAGCGTCTCGAACGATGCGGTCCGCAGCTTGAGGTTGACCGTGCGACCGTGCAGACCGGCCCGCCGCAACCGGGTGGCCACCGACTGGCCCATCCGGACCAGTTCGCGCTGGAGCTCCTCTCGGTCCGTCAGGTCCCTGGCGAAGGTCTCCTCGTGGCTGATCGACTTCGTCGGACGGTCTGGCTCGACCGGCCGGGGGTCGATGGCGTTCGACACCGCGTGCAGGTGCTGGCCGTTGGCGTCGCCGACGGCGCCGATCAGGAGGTCGAGGGGCAGGTCGGCCAGGTCGCCGATGGTCGTGATGCCGAAGCGATCGAGCCGCTCGGCGGTCCGTGGTCCGACGCCCCACAGCGCCCGGACGGGCAACGGGCGCAGGAAGCGGCGTTCGGTGCCGGCGTCGACGACGTGCACCCCCTCCCCCGGCTCGACCCGCCGACCCTCGATGCGGGGCTTGGCCCGCTCCGATGCCAGCTTGGCCACGAGCTTCGAGGTGGCGACGCCGACCGAGCAGGTCAGGCCCTCCTCGTCGAGCACGCGTTGACGGAGCCGGTGACCGATCTCGACCGGCGACCCGAGCAGGCGGACGGCGCCGGCGACATCGAGGAACGCCTCGTCGAGCGACAGCGGCTCCACCAGCGGGGTGACGTCCCGGAACATCGCCATGATCCGACCGCTGACCTCACCGTAGAGCCGATGGTCGCCGGGGAGGAACACCGCCTCCGGGCAGAGCTGTCTGGCCCTGGCCGACGGCATCGCCGATCGGATCCCGTACACCCTGGCCGCGTAGGAGGCGGCGGCGACAACGCCCCGGTTGCCGGTTCCGCCGACCACGACCGGACGGCCTCGGAGCTCGGGTCGGCGCAACAGCTCGACCGACGCGTAGAACGCGTCCATGTCGACGTGCAGGATCGTCGGCGCCGGCCGCTCGACGCGGTCGGGTCCGGCCACCCCGCCGGTCGGCGTTCCGGTCACGGCGGCGGGAGGTCGTCGAGCCGGGTAACGACTCGATCGGCCCCGGACCGTCCCTCCACCCGGTACCGGAACGTGCGCCCGTCGTCGACGCCGAGGTCGAGGTGGGCCAGCAGCGGCTCGGCCACCCACGGCGAGGCGGCCCCGAGCCGGTGGCCGACGGTGCCGGGAGCGACGAACTCGGCGCCGACGACGATCCCGTCCGGGTCGTCGATGGCGATCGCACCGGAGAATGTCCGGGCCCGATGGGCCTCGACGACGAGGTGGAACCCTGCGTCTGGGGCGACCACCTCGACCCGGTACACCGGTCCGAGCCAGGCCGGGACGAGCAGCCCGGTCTCCTCGTTGACCTCCCGGGTCAGGCCCTCGACGGCGGTCTCGCCCGGGTCGACGACGCCACCGGGGGTGCTCCAGTCGGTGCGGCCGTTCCGTCGCAGGTTCTCGACGAGCAGTACCCCTCGCTGGTCGACGATGACCCCGCCGGCGACCTGCCAGTGCCGGAGTCCGTCGTCGCCGATCGGCGGGAGGTACGGCTCGTGGCTCATCGAGCGCGGCGGGGACCTGTGCCGGGCGGTCGCCTCGATGATCCTGGTGGCCTCATCGCCCCATTGTGCTCGCCAGACGGGCCGGATGCCCGCTTCGCGGTCCCCGACTGGCCATCGGGCCTCGGCCGACGGGTCGACGGGCCGGGGGCTGGTGCCCGATCCCGTCGTCTCGGCCCGTTGGCCAATAGGCTCGACGCGGTGAACGAGGAGATCGAACCGGTATCGGGCGAGCGGGCGCCGCTCCCGTTCGAGGACCTGTCGGCGCCGCAACCGCTCGAGGCCGATCCGTCGACGGCGGTGCGCCTCGCCGCCTTCGGCTCGGTCCTGCTCGGCGGCGTGCTCGGTGCCCTGGTCGGTTACGGCGTGGCCGACGTGATGTTCCGGGACGGCACGTCGGCCGCGGTGGGGGCACTCCTCGGTGCGCTCACCGGGGCCATCGGGGTCGGCGTGCTCGCCAACCTGACGCTGCGGGCGATGAACGAGTGGAACGCGGTCGCCCACCCCGAGGACGATCGTCGCTCCAGCCGCCGTCGCGACCGGGGCTGGAGCCGGAGAGACCGGTGACCGCACCAACCGAGCGCGGGTCCGCTCCCACCACGGTCCCCGACGGCGGCGTGCAGCCGGCCGACTCCGGCCCCGACCTCGACCCGGACCTCGACCTCGACCTCGACGAGCTGACCCGGCTGACGGTCGAGCTGGCCGAGCGGGCCGGCGAGGTCATCGTCGAGCTCCGGGCCGACGCCGTGGCCACGACGACGACGAAGTCGTCGCCGACCGATCCGGTCACCGAGGCCGACCGGGCCGCCGAGCGGCTCATCGTCGACGGCATCAGGCGAGCCCGCCCCGACGACACGATCATCGGCGAGGAGGGGGCCGACCACGTGGGCACATCCGGTCTGGCGTGGCACATCGACCCGATCGACGGCACGACCAACTACGTGTACGGCCTCCCGGCCTATGGCGTCTCGGTCGCCGTCGGGGCGGGAGACCGGATGCTGGCCGGCGCCGTGGCCAACCCGATGGCGGGCGAGCTGTTCGCCGCCACCCTCGGGCGGGGGGCGACCCTGAACGACGAGCCGATCGCCGTCGCCGGACCGGTCGAGCTACCGGCGGCGCTCGTCGCCACCGGCTTCGGCTACCAGGCCGAGCGACGCCGGGCCCAGGCCGCCGTCGTCGCCGCCCTGTTGCCCGAGATCCGAGACATCCGGCGGATGGGTTCAGCCGCCCTCGACCTGTGCGCCGTCGCCTGCGGCCGGGTCGACGCCTACTACGAACTCGGCCTCAACCGGTGGGACTTCGCCTCCGGGGTGCTCATCGCCACCGAGGCCGGTGCCCGCTGCTCCGACCTCGCCGGCGGCCCGCCGTCGACGGACTTCCTCGTCGCGGCCTCGCCCGACCTGCACGGTCCGCTGACCCGACGCCTCGTCGAGCTGGGAGCCTGAGGACTGCGGACGCTCGACCGTCGAGCATGGTCGCCGACCCCTTTATGGCTTTTTGGTGCGATGACCGACGGAACCCCGTCGGATCGGGCACCATTGCATGTTGTGGGAACACGAATTCTGACCGTTGAAGACGACGAGCGCATCCGCCAGGCCGTGACCCTGGCCCTCGAGGAAGAGGGCTGGGACGTGATCGAGGCCGGCACCGGCGAGGCCGCACTCGACACGTTCAACGAGTCGCCGGCCGACGTCGTGCTGATCGACATCATGTTGCCCGGCATCGACGGCTTCGAGGTCTGTCGATCGATCCGACGTGGCAGCGACGTCCCCATCATCATGGTGACCGCCCGCTCCGACACCCACGACGTCGTCGCCGGCCTCGAAGCCGGGGCCGACGACTACCTGACCAAGCCGTTCGCCCCGAAGGAGCTGTCGGCCCGCATCCGGGCGATGCTGCGGCGGGCCCGGGCCTCCGAGCCGGGCGACATGCAGAAGATCCGGGTCGGTGAGCTCGAGATCAGCCCGGAAGAGGGCGTTGTCAAGAAGAACGACGACGAGCTGCACCTGACCAAGACCGAGTTCAAGCTCCTGGTCGAGCTGGCCTCGCAGCCTGGCAAGGTGTTCAGCCGAGAGGTGCTCCTCGAGCGGGTGTGGGGCTACGACTACTTCGGAGACGGCCGCCTGGTCGACGTGCACGTGCGTCGCCTGCGGACCAAGGTCGAGACCGATCCGGCCAGCCCCCGCTACGTGGTGACGTCGAGGGGACTCGGGTACAAGCTCCAGCCCTGAGTGGACCCAGGAGCACGATGACCAGGCGTCGGTGGTGGCAGGGGCTCTTCGCCCGGGTGACGCTGGCCTACGCCATCAGCTCGCTGCTGCTGTCGCTGATCGTCGCCTTGGCGAGCTACACCATCGCCCAGAACCGGCTGCTGAGTGTCGAGGAGAACCGGGCCAGGGACCAGTTCTTCTTCAACGCCCTCGGGGTTCGTCGTGGCGTCGAGGGCATCCCGGACGAGGCCGACGACGAGACCAAGGTGCAGCTCTACGGCAACATCATCGACGACGTCCGTCGCACCGACACGAGCGGTCACCGGATCGTCGGATCCGGGATCGAGGCCGGCGGCCTGACCCAGGCCGACATCCCGGCCGACCTGGAACAGCAGCTGTTGCTCGACCCGATCGTGCAGCACCGGTTCCGCGGCCCCGATGCCACCCGACTGGCCCTCGGCATCAACCTCGAACAGCTCGGCGTGAAGTACTACGAGGTGTTCACCCTGGCCCCCATCGAGTCGACGCTCGGGGACCTGCGGCTGATCCTGCTGGCCGTGTCGACCGGGGCCGGTCTGGCCGGTGCCGGCCTCGGCTACTACTCGGCCAGACGGGCCCTGGCCCCGGTCGGCCGGATCTCCAGCGCCGCCCAGGCGATCGCCGGCGGCGACTTCGAGACCAGGCTCGACCTCCAGACCGACCCCGACCTGGCGGTGCTCAGCCAGTCGTTCAACGAGATGGTCGACGCCCTCAGCACCAGGATCGAACGCGACGAGCGCTTCGCCTCCGATGTCAGCCACGAGCTGCGCTCGCCGCTGATGACCCTGACGGCGTCGATCGAGATCCTGGAGCGCCGCAAGGCCTCGCTACCCGAGGTGGCCCAGAAGGCCGTCACGCTGCTGCGCGACGACCTGACCCGCTTCGAGAGCCTGGTCGAGGACCTGCTGGAGATCTCACGGATGGATGCCGGGGCGGTCGAGCTGCAATCGAGCAGCTTCGAGCTGGCCGAGTTCCTGATCAACGTCATCGCCCAGTCCCGCAGTCCCGAGATCATGCTCGACCATCCGGACCGAGACCGGGATCTGATCGTGCACGCCGACAAGCGACGTCTCGCCCAGGTGGTGACCAACCTGATCGACAACGCGGCCAAGTACGCCGGCGGGGCGACCGGTATCTCGTTCCGCCAGATCGGCGACTGCGCCCAGATCGTCGTCGAGGACCGCGGCCCCGGCGTGCCCCCCGGCGACCGCAAGCAGATCTTCGAGCGGTTCAGCCGAGCGGCGACCGACGCCGGCCGTCGCGGCGGGGGCGACAGTGGGGTGGGGCTCGGGCTCTCGCTCGTCGCCGAGCACATCCGGCTCCACGGCGGTCGGGTGTGGGTGACCGATCGGGTCGACGGTCACGAGGGAGCGCGGTTCGTTGTCGAGCTGCCCGTCGGGATCCTCGACGAGGAGCCGGTGGAGATGGCGGTATGAGCCGACCGGCGGGACGGCGGCATCCGTCATCGGTGGCGACCGTGATCGTCGGCGTTTCGGCGCTGCTGGCGTCGGCCTGTGGGATCCCCGTCGGCGAGCCCGAGGCGCTGTCGACCGAGGGCCGGGAGGACCTGCTGCTCGGCACCTCGACGACGACGACAACCAGCCCCGTCGACGAGGTCGACGGGGACCTGGTCACCCAGTCGCTGTTCTTCATCAGCTCCGACGACAAGCTCGAGGTGGTCGAGCGCACCTACATCGAGAACCCGGAGATCAACGACGTCCTGGAGGAGCTGGAGGAGGCGCCGAGGCCGGAGGACCAGGAGGCGTTCGCCGACCTCGACCTCACCCTCCGGAGCGTCGTCCCGGTCGGGCTCGACGCCACCCTCCTCGAGCTCACGCCGGAGAACGAGGAGCGGGGCGTCCGTGTGCTCCGGGTGTCACCCGAGGGTGAGCTGCGCGAGGAGCTCCTGGCCAACCCGCCCCTGGCCCGCCTGATCGTCAGTCAGCTGGTCTGCACGTTCTTCGGGCTGGTCTCCGACGAGACGATCGGTGTGATCATCGAGGACGACCAGGGCCGCCTCCAGCCGACCGATCTCGACTCCCAGACGATCGAGGCGCCGATCCTGCCGGAGAACTTCGGCGACTGCCGGACCGGCAGCGACGAGCGCGACGCCATCGTCGAGGAGGCGGAAGAGGGCGAGGGCGACGGGAACGACGAGGGCGACGACGCCGGTGACGCCGGTGACGGGGCCGACGACGCCGGCAGCCCGACGACGAGGACAACCGCTGACGACGGCACGCTCAACGCCACAACGAGCAGCTCGGGAACGACGACGTCGAACCCCTGACCGGCTCGACCGGGCCGTGACCGTCGAGGTGGGCTCCCCCGGCGATACGGCTAGGCGAAGAACTGATTGGCGACGTCCCAGAGCTGGTCGTCGACCGTCTTCAGATCCTTGACCGCCTCCTCGAGCGGGACGGTGACGATCCGGTCGGACTGCAGCGCCACCATCGACCCGAAGGCTTCGTCGTGCACCGCGTCGGTGGCGGCCACGCCATAGCGGGTCGACAGCACGCGGTCGTATGGCGTCGGCGTGCCACCTCGCTGGACGTGACCGAGCACGGTCACCCTGGTCTCGATGCCGGTGCGCTGCTCGATCTGCTCGGCCACCAGGTTGGCGATACCGCCGAGCCGGATGTGGCCGTACTCGTCTCGGGTCTCCTCGGGGATCGCCATCGTCCCTGGCTTCGGCTTCGCCCCCTCGGCCACGACCACGATCGACGCCCACCGACCCCGCTCGTGGCGCCGGTTGAGCGAGTCGCAGACCTCGGCGATGTCAAACGGCTCCTCCGGGATGAGGGTCCGGGTTGCGCCGCCGGCGATCCCGGCGTGGGTGGCGATGTGGCCGACGTGGCGGCCCATGACCTCGACCACCATGATCCGGTCGTGACTCTCGGCCGTGGTGTGCAACCGGTCGATGGCGTCGGTGGCGATCGTGACCGCGGTATCGAAGCCGAAGGTCCGCTCGGTGACGCCGATGTCGTTGTCGATCGTCTTGGGGACGCCGACGACCGGAAGGCCCTTGCGATGGAACTCGAGCGTGCAGGACAGGGTGCCCTCACCACCGATGGCGACCACGGCGTCGATCCCGGCCTCGTCGACGGTGCGGAACACCCGCTCGACGCCGTCTTCGGCCCGGAACGGGTTGGTGCGGCTGGTCCCGAGCACGGTGCCACCGCGGGGCAGGGTGCCCCGGAGGGCGTCGACCGTGAGCGGTTCGAGCCGGTTCTCGATGAGGCCGGCCCAACCGTCGCGGACCCCGACGATCTCGTCGTCGAAGCGCCGGATGCCACGGCGGACGACGGCGCGGATGACGGCGTTCAGGCCGGGGCAGTCGCCCCCTCCGGTCAAAACGGCGATTCTCACCCGGCGAAGGGTAGCCCGGCCTCTGCGCTGCCGGTGAGGGGCCACGGACCGGTGTGACGGATGTCGGCGCAGCAGTAGGGTTGCCGGCCATGGGATACGTGGTTGCACTTGACGCCGGGACGACCGGCGTGCGGGCCATGGCGGTCACCGAGCAGGGCGAGATCCGCTCGATCGCCTACCGGGAGTTCACACAGCACTTCCCCGAACCGGGCTGGGTCGAGCACGATCTCGACGAGATCTGGGAACGGATGCGTGAGGTCATCGACGAGCTGGCAGCCGGCCTCGACGGGCCCGTCGCCGCCATCGGGATCACCAATCAGCGGGAGACCGCCGCCGCCTGGGACCGTCGGACCGGGGAGCCTCGGCACCGGGCGATCGTGTGGCAGGACCGCCGCACCGCCGACGTGTGTGACCGGCTGACCGCAGCCGGGCACCTGCCGCTGGTCCGCTCCACCACCGGGTTGGTGCTCGACCCGTACTTCACCGGCACCAAGTACGCCTGGCTGCTGGAGCACGGGGGCGTCGAGGCCGACGCCGACCTGGCGCTCGGCACGATCGACACGTGGCTGATCTGGAAGCTCACCGGCGGCGAGGTCCACGTGACCGAGCCGTCGAACGCCTCGCGCACGATGCTGTTCGACATCCGGTCGCTCGAGTGGTCATCGGAGCTGTGTGATCTGCTCGGCGTCCCGATCGGGGCCCTCCCCGAGGTCCGGCCGACGAGCGGTCGCTTCGGCCTCGCCGCCGACACCACCGACCTCGGTGCCGGCATCCCGATCTCGGGTGTGGCCGGTGACCAGCAGGCTGCGCTGTTCGGCCAGGCCTGCTTCTCCCCCGGCATGACCAAGAACACCTACGGCACCGGCAGCTTCGTGCTGATGAACGTCGGCGACGAGTGCCCACCACCGGTCGACGGGCTGTTGACCACCGTGGCCTGGACCCTCGGGCCGGGTCAGCCGGCGACCTACGCCTACGAGGGTGCGATCTTCGTCACCGGGGCCGCCATCCAGTGGCTCCGCGACGGTCTCGACATCATCGAGGAGGCGGCCGAGATCGGCCCGCTGGCCGCCTCGGTGCCCGACACCGGCGACGTGTTCATCGTGCCGGCCTTCGCCGGCCTCGGCAGCCCGTGGTGGGACCCGTACGCCCGTGGGGCGATCGTCGGTCTGACCCGGGGCACCGGCCGGGCCGAGATGGCCAGGGCCGTCGTCGAATCGATGGCGTACCAGACCCGCGACGTGCTCGATGCCATGGCGGTGGCGTCTGGCCGCAGCCCGGCCGAGCTGCGGGTCGACGGCGGCGCGTCGGTCATGGACGTGTTGCTCCAGTTCCAGGCCGATCAGCTCGGCGTTCCGGTCAGCCGCCCGTCCAACCAGGAGAGCACGGCCCTCGGCGCCGCCTACCTGGCCGGGATGGCCGAGGGGGTGTGGGACGGTCCGCAGGCCGTCAGCGAGGCCTGGCGCCTCGATCGGCGGTTCGATCCGGCCGACGACCGGGCCGCTGCCGACCGGCTCCATGCCCGCTGGCTCGAGGCGGTCGGGCGGTCTCGGGGCTGGGCCCCGGCCGGGGGCTGAGACCGAGTCGGGACGGGACACCGCCGCCCGATCGGCCGGACGGGGGTGCCTTGACCGGGCGGTCAAGAGAGCCGTAGCCTCGACGGATGGGCGAGAAGCGTCAACTCACCCGTCGAGGTCGGGAACGGCGCGACAAGCTCCTGGCCTACGCCACGGCCCGCTTCGCCGAGAACGGCTTCCACCCGACGTCGGTGTCGGAGATCGTCAACGGCGTCGGCGTCGGCAAGGGCGTCTTCTACTGGTACTTCGAGTCGAAGGACCAATTGTTGATGGAGATCCTGCGGGAGTCGCTGCGAGACCTTCGCCAGACACAGGCTGCGGCGATGGCCGACCACGAGGAACCGCTGCAGCAGCTGGAAGCCGGTATCCGGGCATCGATCGCCTGGTCGGCGGCCAACACCGACATCACCAGGCTGGTGCTGTTCGGCTGGTCGGAGACGGCGTTCGCCGAGGTCCTGCGGCGGGGTCGTGACATCGTGATCGCCGACACCGCCCGCCTGATCGACGAGGCGATCGAGCAGGGCCAGATCCTCGAGGGTGACGCGGTGATGATGGCCCTCGCCATCCGGGCCGTGATCGATCAGCTGGCCAGGGAGTACGCAGTCGGCGACGGCGAGGTCGGCGAGGCGATGGTCGACACGACCGTGCGGATGTGCCTTGACGGCGTCCGCGGGCCCGCCTGAGCCACTCGATCGCTCCGATCGAGCCCGAGACCGCCCGCCCGGGCACATCAGGCTTCCGGACGGATCAGGCCTCCCACCGGATGACGCCTCGCACCGGATCACGCCTGGCAGACGGATCAGGCCTCCAGGCGGGTCAGCGCCCGACGGAGGTTGCGCACGCCCTGCTGGAGCCGCTGCTCGTTCTCGATCAGCGCAAAGCGGACGAAGCCCTCGCCCCCGGGGCCGAAGCCGACGCCGGGCGACGTGGCCACCCCGGCCTCCGTGACAAGGTGCGAGCTGAACCCGAGCGAGTCCATCTCGGCGTAGGCCTCCGGGATCGGGGCCCAGACGAACATGGTGCCCCTCGGCCGCTCGACCGGCCAACCGATGCGGTTGAGTCCATCGCAGAGGGCGTTGCGTCGGCTCTGGTAGACGTCGCGGACGAGCTTGGGATGCTCCGACGCCTCGTTCATCGTCACGGTGGCGGCGATCTGGATCGGCTGGAACGTGCCGTAGTCGAGGTAGCTCTTGAGCTTGGCCAGTGCCCCGATGACCTCCGGGTTGCCGAGCAGGAACGCCACCCGCCAGCCGGCCATCGAGAACGACTTCGTCATCGAGTACAGCTCGACACAGCAGTCCTTGGCCCCGGGGACCTGGAGGATCGACGGCGGGTCGTAGCCGTCGAAGCCGAGATCGGCGTAGGCGTTGTCGTGCACGACGATGATGTCGCGCTCCTTGGCGAACGCCACCACCCTGGCGAAGAAGTCGAGGTCGACGCAGACCGTCGTGGGGTTGTGGGGGAACGAGATGACCAGCGCACGGGGCTTCGGCCAGGAGTACTCCCAGGCCCGCTCCAGGTTGGCGATGAACTGCTCGCCCTCGGCCAGCGCCACCTCGCGGATGGCGGCACCGGCGAAGATGGGACCCCAGATGTGGATCGGGTACGACGGGGCCGGGACCAGGCAGGCGTCACCCGGCTGGAGCAGGACCCACATCAGGTGGGTGAAGCCCTCCTTCGCCCCGATCACGTTGAGGACCTCGGTCTCGGGGTCGAGGGAGACGCCGAACCGACGCTGGTAGAGGTCGGCGGCTGCCTCCCGGAGCTTCGGGATGCCCCGGCTGGCCGAGTAGCGGTGGTTCCTCGAGTTCTGGGCGGCCTCGGCCAACTTGTCGGCTGCGATGTCGGGCGAGGGCAGGTCGGGGTTGCCGAATCCGCAGTCGATCACGTCGGCCCCGGAGCGCCGAGCCTCGACCTTCAGCTCGTTGATGATCGAGAAGACGTACGGAGGCAGGTGGTCGATTCGCCGGAATTCCATGACGTGGAAGCCTACTGGGCCGGCCTCGGGCGACGGTGGCAGGTTTCGGTCGCTGCGCCTCGGATCAGCCGTTGATCACGAAGTCGCGGGCTCGGAGGCCGGCACCGACGGCGCCGGCCTCGGCGCCGAAGTCGGCAGACACGATCGGCACGACCGGCCGGTAGGGCCCGCCGACGACACACTCGCCGACCTGGCTCGCCACCTCGTCGAGGAACCCGCCGCTGATGGTCGACAGGCCACCGCCGAGCACCACGATCGACGGGTCGAGCAGGGCGATCAGGCTGCCGATCCCCTGGGCGACCCAGAACGAGAACCGCTGCATGGTCTCGGCGGCGCCGGGGTCGCCGGCGTCGTAGGCAGCCGAGACGTGCTCGCCCCGGATCGCGGCCGGATCCCCGCCGGCCGCAGCGAGGATCGCCGACCCCTGGCCCTCCTCGACCACATCCCTGGCCAGGTTGGCCAGGCCGGCCCCGGACGAGACCGACTCCCAGCAGCCGGTGTTGCCGCAGGCGCAGCGGTGACCGAACCGGTTGACCAGCATGTGCCCGGGCTCACCGGCGAACCCGTTGGCGCCCCGTAGGACCTGACCGCCGACGATCAATCCGCCGCCGATACCGGTGCCCTGGGTGACGACGATGGCGTGATCATGGCCCCTGGCGGCGCCGAGACGGTGCTCGGTCAGGGCGGTGAGGTAGCCGTCGTTCTCGGCGACGGCCGGGAGTGAGAACGTCTGGTTCAGCCGGCCGGCGATGTCGAGCCCGAGGACGCCCTGGACGTTCGGCCCGTAGTGGAGCACCCCGGCGTGGTCGACGAGGCCGGGGACGCCGACCCCGATGCCGACGACGTCGTCGTTGCGGGCCAGGAGGGTCTCCACGACGCCGACGATGGCGGGGGCCAGCTCGTCCGGATCGTGCTTCGGCGTGGCCTGCAGCTCACGATCGACGGCGTTGGCGCTGATGCCGTCGGTGACCAGGCCGAGGATCTTGGTACCCCCGACATCGACCCCGATGAACCTCGAGCCCCGCCTCGGGGCGGTGGCGGTGTCCGCACCACCAACCCGCGATCGCCACACCTTCATGGACCACTCCCGTCGATCAGACGAAGGTGGAGCCTAGTTGGCTCGCCCCGCGGCGACCCCGGTCGGCCATCGGTCGGCGTGGCCGGCCGCTTCGACGGCCGGTTCGGCGGCCCGATCGACAGATCGCCCGACGGCGATGCCCGGTCAGAAGAAGCTGGTGGCACCGAGTCGGAGGTCGGCCCGCTCCAGACCGACCCGTCTGGCCCAGTCGGCGGCGGCGGGGTTGTCGCTGACCAGGACGACCTGGACCTTCTGGGCGACGGCCTCCAACGCGTCCATCAGCTCGTCGACCTCGGCCGGCGGCAGGCCGGACAGGTCCCCGACGACGGCGAGCGGCACCGAGCCGCCGATGTCGGCCAGGACCTGCTCGGCCACCGGCTCGATCATGGCCATGACCTCACCTGCCGTCGTCGGACCGGTGTGGCCGGCCAGCGCTCGCAGCTGACCTCGCAGGTGGCGGACCCGGAGACCGGAGCGGACGGCGTTTCGCTCGGCCCGGTCGATCTGGCCCAGGGCCCGCTCGTGGCGGATGAGGGACAACGCCTCGGTATCGAGCTCGATCCGCAGTCTGGCCTCGTCGTCGGCGTCGGCGGCCATCGTGGCCCGGTCCGGCTGGTGCAGGCTCTCCTGGGCCCGCAGCCACGAGTCGGTCCAGCCGAGGATCTCGGCCGGCTCGAACCCGCCGGGTGGATGCAGGTCGTTGCTCGACAGCACGTCCCGCAGGTCGTTCAGGGCTTCGAGCCAATGCGGGTTCTCGATCATCTGCAGTCGCTGGCGAAGGGCTCCGCCGATGTCGGCCGGAACCAGCACACCGAGGTGTGGCTGGCAGTCGGTCTTGATGGCGGCGAGTTCCTCGTGGAGCGATCGGGCGACCTCGTCGGTTGCCCGCTCCGACCGGGTTCGTTCCAGCCGTTGCCTGGCCCGCTCGAGGTCGTCCTCGGCCCGCTGGACGGCGGCCAGCTTGTCCGGTGGGACCGTCGGTGACATCCGGAGCACGCTGTACTCGGTCCAGCTCGACACGCCGACGCTGCCGAGCAGGGCCTGCATCTCGGCCTCCTCCTCCCGGTTGAGGCCCTTGCGGAACAGCGACGACTCGTTCGACAGGTCGTACAGCGCCTCGAGGCGGGCCTCCCGCTCGGGATCGAGCAGCACGGTCCTCGAGTCCTCCCTCGCTGCGGCCAGGGCGTCGGTGGCGGCCGTGACCGCCCGCTCGGCATCCGCGACGCTCGACGCCAGACCGCTGATGTGGGTCTCGTGCTCGGCCCGGCGGCGCCGGTGGGCCTCCCAGCGCTCGATCAGGCTCTCGATCTCGGGCGCCGGCTCGGGGATGAACTCCTGGAGCTGACCGACTGCGTCGAAGGCCCGCCTGACCGCCCGCAACCGGAGGCGACCGGCGGTCAGTGCGGCGTTGGCCGGAGTCGGTTTCGGCGGCGCCAACCGAGCCTGGAGCCGAGTCGTCCGTGCCTTGACCGAGAGGTCGAGGTGGGCCCGGATCTCCTCGACCGATGCCGAGTCGATCGCCGCCTGACGCTCCCAGCGGGCGATCTCCCGATGCAGGCCCGTGTCGTCGGTCCCCTGGGTGACCGGATCGACGTGGATCACGACCGTGGCCGACGTGGTCAGATCGCTCAGCGGCTCGCCGCCGTCCGCGTCCAGCTCGACGAGCAGCCCGTCGTGCTCGACGAGGCCACGCAGCCCGGCCGTCGAGCCAACCGAGAGGCGTCGGACGGCTTCCAACAGCTGTTCCGACTCGTTCGATTCGGTCGCCGACACCACGGAGATCAGCGGGTGCAGATCGAGTCCATGGAGATCGTCCCGAAAGTCGAGGCGAAGGAAGCGCATGACCCTTCTTCGACCTGTTCGGTCAGCGACTCAAGTGGCGACCGGATCGGGTCTTCGTTCGGCCAGGATCGGATCAGGTCCGACCAGAGAGCTCCTCGACCCGCAGCTTGAACCGGTGGAGGGCCGAGCGGACGATCTTGTCCTCGGCTCGGCGCTTGACGAAGCCTGGCAGCGGCACGGCGAGGTCGATCGTCAGGTCGTAGCTGACGGCGGTCAGGGGCTGACCCGGCTCCTCGGTGACGTCCTCGAAGCGGTAGCGACCCTCGATTTCGCGGGTGAGGTCGCCGCTGACGAGGTTCCAGGCGAGGACGTCTGGGGCACCGCGGTGGTCGTAGGCCAGGACGTAGCTGGTCATGCGGCCGAGGCCGGCGGCCTCGAACCGGGCGGTCAGCGGCCGGCCGTCCTCGTCGGTGGTCAGGACGTCGGCCGAGCGCAGGTCGACGACCCAGTCGGGATAGGCGGCGACGTCCACACCGACAGCGAAACAGGCTTCGATGCCGGCATTGACCACCACCGACGCCGACGTCCGCTCGACCGCCTGGGCGTTTGGTTGCTGATCGGTCACTGAGGTGTCAGGTTATGCCCCCGCGCCGGCAACGGCGACTCACCCGGGCCCGGAGCCGCTCCTGGCGTGGCGGAGCCCCGGGCGGCCCGGCTGTGGCACCGTCGACCTGGCGATGATCAGACCCGGAGTGACGCGTCGTCGATCGCATGCTGGAGCTGGGTCGCCAACGTCCGGTAGTCGAACGCCTCGACCGCCCGACGGCGGGCCGCCTCGCCGTCCTTCGCTCGCCGCTCCGGGTCGGTGGCCAGCTCGACGAGGGCGGTGGCGGCCGCATCGACGTCGGTCGGGTGGTCGACGACGAGGCCGGTCACGCCGTCTTCGACGGCCTCGTGGGCGCCGCCGGACCGACCGGCGATCTGGGGGATGCCGGCGGCTGCGGCCTCGAGGAACACGATGCCGAAGCCCTCCTGCTCGAGCCCGAACCAGCGCTCGTGACACAGCATCGCCATCAGGTCGGCGGCGCCGTAGAGCTCGGCGACGGCGGCGTCGCTGAGCCGTCCGGTGAGCCGGACCGGGGCGTCGAGCGATCGGACGAGCTCGTCCAGCTCGGCCCGCTGGCGGCCGTTCCCGCCGATGACCAGCCGGAGGCGGGGCCCGTCGTGACCGAGCCGTCGATCGGCCTCGACCACGGCGCGGATGAGGGTGGCCATGCCCTTGCGGGGCACGAGCCGGCTGACGGTGGCGACGAGCACCTCGTCGACGCCGATTCCGTGCTCGGAGCGGACCTCGGCCCGTCGCCGGGGTGGGAGTGGGGCGAACCGTGCGGCGTCGACCCCTGGCGGGATCACCACCGACGGGAGGGGCCGACCGACGCACCGCTCGGCCTCGTCGAGTGCGTAGCGACCGGCGGAGACGACCAGGGAGGACCCGGCCAGGACCCGGGCCATCAACCGCCCCGTACCCGGGAGGCGGGCCGGGATCGTGACCTCGGCCCCGTGCAGCACCACGCCGTAGGGGCGACCGAGCGACGGGGCGATGGCGCCGAGTGGCAGCGCCGGGTCGAACAGGACCAGTTCGGCGCCGTGGCGGTCGGCGTTGGCCCGCACCCGGGCCGGCAGCCACGGGTAGGGACCGAGCCAGGGCTCGGGAGCGCGCTCGATCGGGAACGGCTGGGCCGCGTCGAAGGCCGCCGTACCCCGGTACGGGGTGGTCAACACGGCGGCGGCGCCCGCCGGCAGGTGCCGCCAGAGCTCCCACAGGTAGTTCTGGATCCCGCCGATCTTCGGCGGGAAGTCGTTGGTGACGAGCAGGTGTCTACGCACGACCGACCACCGCATCGACCAGGGCGCCCCAGGCGCCGGGCTGGAACCGGGGCTCGACCTCGACCCGCCACTCGTCCTGGACCAGCGGGTCCCGATCGTCGGCCAGGGACGGCGCCAGCGCAGACAGGTGCGGTTCCAGGCCGAGGCGCCGGGCCGCCCACAGCGCATGGGCCCGCAACAGCGGGCGGTCGTGCCCGAGGTGGCGGGTCAGCAGGTCGAGCACGACCGCTCCCCCGTCATCCGGCCGACCGACGTTGCCGAGGACGATCAGCGCCGACCGACGGACGTTGTCGACGTTGCGGTCGGCGATGTACCAGCGCCCGTGCCGATCGAGGATCTCGTCGTCGGCTGCGGTGAGCAGCCAGCCCAGCTCGACCGCCACCTGCTCGGATGCCGCCACCGTGTCCGAGCCACCGGCTCCCCCATCGCCAGCGTCGGCGGCCGGGCCGGCCACGCGGTTCGGCGGGCACACCTCCTGACAGTCGTCACAGCCGTAGATCCGGTCGCCGAGTGCGGCCCGCCACCGGTGCGGGAAGACGCCGTCGGCCTGCACCAGCCAGGCCAGACACCGGGTGGCGTCGACCACCCCGGGGGCGACGATGGCGCCGGTCGGGCAGTCGTCGAGACAGCGGGTGCACGGCCCACAACCGTCGGAGAGGCTCGGGCCGGTGGGGTCCAGGTCGGCGTCGGTCACCACCGAGCCGAGGACGAACCAGCTCCCGGCGTCCGGGACCAGCAGATTGGCGTTCTTGCCGTACCAGCCGAGACCCGCCGACCAGGCGGCGTTGCGGTCGACCAGACCGTTGGTGTCGGCCACGACGACCGCCTTGTGGCCGGCCTCCCGGAGGGGCTCGGCCATGGCGCCGAGGGCCTCCCGGAGATCGGCGTAGTGGTCGTGCCAGGCGTAGCGGGCCACCCGACCCCGGTTGGGTCCGTCGGCCCCCGCCCCCGCCGTCCAGTGTCCGTACGGCCACGCCCCGACCACGACCGAACGGGCCGACGGGAGGACCGAGCGCGGGTCGGTCGAGCGGTCGGGGTTGCGGTAGGTGAACTGCATCGTGCCGGCGCGGCCTCGGCTGCGGCGCAGGTGGAGCACCGTGCGCGCCGGCTGCTGGATCTCGGCCGACGTGATCCCGACGGCCGCCAGCCCCGCCCGCCGCCCTCGCTCCAACAACTCGGCGGCATCGATCGACGAGCCAGCGACGCCACCGGCGCGTTCGGACCCCGAACGGCGCCCGACCTGTGACCCGATGGCGGAACCTCCCACCCCTCCAGCCTGCCAGCATCGGCGGCCGATCGGGGGGCCACGACGACATGACCGATCCCATCCCTGTCCGCCTCAGCCGCTGCCGGCGAGGGGTTGGTCGGGATCGTCGTGCAACAGATCCGGCACCAGGCCGGCCGATTGGAGCCGACGCAGTGCCGAGAACTCAGCGACGTCGATCACCACGGCCTCATCGGGCTCGCGCTCAACGATGAAGGTGACGACGCAGTCATGGCAGCTGTCCGTCTCGCGGAGCGAGCAGGTGCCGCAGTCGATGATCATGCTCATGGCGTCCGAACCTAGACAGGCCCTGTGACAGCCAAGGTTCGGCGGCCCACCCCTCGCCGCCGAGACCGCCGGCAACGGTCGTCGCTGGTACCGTGAGTCCGGTGAAGGCCCTGGAGTTCAGCCGATCGGAAGCTCGCTATGTCGCCGCCGCCATCTCGTCCCGGTTCCGGCCGGGAAGCGGCGCCGCCACCGGCCCGCTGTCGCTGGTCGACGCCGATCCGGTCGAGCTTCCCGGCCCCGGCTGGCACCGGGTCGAGACCCGCCTCACCGGGATCTGCGGCTCCGACCTTGCCACCGTCGACGGTCGTTCCGCCCGCTACTTCGAGCCATGGGTCTCGTTCCCGTTCGTGCCCGGCCACGAGGTCGTCGGGGTGCGCGACGACGGTGTACGCGTCGTCCTCGAACCGGTCCTGGGACACGAGGCCCGCGGCTTCCCGCCCCCCTTCCCCGGCGCCGCTCCCGGCGACGGCGACGACTACCGCCATCTCGTGTCGGGCCACCTCGAACCCGGCATCCAGACCGGCACCTGTGCGTCGACCGGCGGTGCCTGGTCCGAGGGCTTCGTCGCCCACGAGTCGCAGCTCCACCCCGTGCCGGACGAGCTGTCCGACGAGGCGGCGGTCATGGTCGAGCCTGCGGCCGGAGGCGTGCACGCGGCGCTCAAGGCCAAGATCGTCGACGGCGACACCGTCGCCATCCTCGGCGCCGGCACCATGGGTCTCACCACCCTCGCCGCCGTTCGCTGGTTCCACCCGAACGCCGAGATCCTCATCGGGGCCAAGTACCCGGAACAGCAGGCGCTGGCCCGGTCCCTCGGGGCAACCCAGGTCGTCGCCCCGTCCGAGCTGGCCCGCGCCGTCCGCCGTCGCTCCGGCAGCTTCCTGATCGGCGACGACCTGTCCGGCGGGGCCGACGTCGTCATCGACGCGGTCGGCTCGGCCTCGTCGATCGACGAGTCGATCGGTATCACCCGACCGCGAGGCCGGGTGGTCCTGCTCGGCATGCCCGGTCGGGTCACCGTCGACCTCACCGCACTGTGGCACCGGGAGACGGAGCTGGTCGGCGCCTACACCTACGGCACCGACCACCTGCCGGACGGCTCCACGGCCCGGTCGTTCGATCTGGCGATCGATCTCGTCGGTCGAGCCGATCTCGGTCGGCTCGTCTCGGCCACCTACCGACTCGAGGACTACGAGCAGGCGATTCTGCACGCGGCCTCCTCCGGTCAACGGGGCGCGGTGAAAGTCTGTTTCGACCTCCGCTGACCGCCGGGAGCCCCGAGCGGGGCTCCTCAACCGACGATCCCGGTCACCGGATCGGCTGTTCGACCGGCCCGGCGGCGACCGCTATCCTGGCGCCAGACCGCAGACCGATCTCCAGTCGGAGGACCCGTGGAACTCGAATCGACCATCGACACCGAGCTGAGGACGACCGAGGCACCGGCCGTCGAAGCCGAGACCGGCGACGACGCCCTGGTCGAGGACGAGCTGCTGGTGGAGGAGATCTCGATCGACGGGATGTGCGGCGTCTACTGATCCGCCGATGGGCGGCCGGGCGCAGCGCACCGTCTCGATGAGCGCACCGTCTCGATGATCGGCGAGTCGATGAACCACGTCGACGCGACGACCTTCGCACCCGGCACCCGCTGGCGCCTCCACCCGCGAGTGGCGCTCCGACCCGAGCCCTTCGGTGCCCTCGCCTATCACTACGGCAACCGTCGGCTGAACTTCCTCCGCTCGCCCGACCTGGTGGCGCTGGTCGAGACGCTGGAGCATCACGCCGACCCGTACGAGGCCTTCGTCGTCGCTGGTCTCGACGAGCGACGCTGGCCCTCGTTCGAACGGGCGCTGGCCGCCCTGGCCCGCTCCGACTTCCTCGAGCCGATGCCGGACGGGTCGCCCGATCCCGGCGACGAGCGACCCGCCGGCCACGACATCCACAACACCGACGACATCCACAACATCGACGACATCCACAACACCGACGACATCGATGACCACGACGACCGACGCCAGGATGAGGTGACCGACGCCAGATGAGCGCGCTGACCGATGAGCTGAAGGCCGGGCTCGACGCCCCGATCTGTCTGACCTGGGAGCTGACCTACGCCTGCAACTTGGCCTGCATCCACTGCCTGAGCTCGTCCGGCCGCCGCGACCCCCGCGAGCTGACCACCGCCGAGGCGATGGCGGTCATCGACGAGATGCGCCGACTCCAGGTGTTCTACGTCAACATCGGCGGCGGCGAACCCATGATCCGGCCGGACTTCTACGACCTGATCGACTACGCCACCAGCAACGGCGTCGGGGTGAAGTTCTCCACCAACGGCTCGCGGATCGGTGCCGCCGGCGCCGCCCGGCTGGCGGCCATGGACTACACCGACATCCAGCTCTCGATCGACGGCGCCGACGAGGCGACCAACGACGCCGTCCGGGGACCGGGGTCGTTCGCCACCGCCCGCTCGGCCATGGACCATCTGGCCGAGGCCGGCTTCGGGCCGTTCAAGATCAGCGTGGTCGTCACCAGGGAGAACATCGATCAGCTCGACCGCTTCGAGGCCCTGGCCGACCGCTACGGTGCCGAGCTCCGCCTGACCCGGCTCCGTCCCGCCGGTCGAGGTGCCGACTCCTGGCATCGCCTGCACCCGACCCAGGAGCAGCAGGTCACGCTGTACCGCTGGCTGCTCGACCGTCCCAACGTGCTCACCGGCGACTCCTTCTTCCACCTCAACGCCCTCGGCGACGAGAACCTGCCCGGCCTCAACCTGTGCGGCGCCGGTCGGGTGGTGTGCCTGATCGACCCGGTCGGCGACGTCTACGCCTGCCCGTTCGTCCTGCACGACGAGTTCAAGGCGGGCAACGTACGCGACCCCGGCGGCTTCACCGAGGTGTGGAAGCGGTCCGACCTGTTCACCGAGCTGCGGGAGCCGCAGTCGGCCGGTGCCTGCGCCAGCTGCGGGCAGTTCGACGCCTGTCAGGGTGGTTGCATGGCGGCCAAGTTCTTCACCGGTCTCCCACTCGACGGCCCCGACCCCGAGTGTGTGAGCGGCCACGGCGAGCAGCCGTTGGCCGCGGTGCCGATCGAGGCCCGCCCGGCACCGACGTCGGACCACTCGAAGCCGGTCCCGGTCACGCTCGGCGCCACCCGGCGCTGACCTCCGCCGCCCCGAGGTGGTTACTCGAACCGGCGGATGTCGACGAGCGGCGGCGGGCGGTTGAGGTAGGCGTAGAGCCCGAGGCCGACCCCACCGAGCAGGACGAACAGGGCGGCCAGTGCGGCCAGTGCCAGGAACGGGAGACCGTCGGACGGCTCCTCGATCGACGGCGCCGCCACCGCCTCGTCCTCCGGCACCTCACCGGTCGAGTCCCCGACGCCCTGCACCGAGGCCGAGGTCGGGAGCGAGTCCGGGTTGGCCAGCGCCTCGAGCGTGGTCGTGGTGGTCGAAGGCACCGTCGACGAGGTGGTCGTCGGTGGTGCCGTGGTGCTGGTCGTCGACGTGGTCGTCGTCGTGCTGGTTGTCGACGTGGTCGTGGTCGAACTCGACGACGTCGTGGTCGACTCGCTCGTGGTCGTCGACGCCGAGGTGCTCGTTGTCGACGTGTCGCTCATCGTGGTGCTCGTCGTCGGATCGGTCGTTGTCGTCGTCGTGCTGGTCGTCGACGTCGTCGTGGTCGTCGGCGGGTCGAGGAAGCCGTACGTCGGGCCCCGGAAGCTGTTGTTGCCGGCGTTCGGGTCGTCGAAGAGGTTGCGGGAGCCGGACACCTCGGCCACGAAGGTGAGGGCACCGGCCAACGCCTCGGGATGGCGATGGCCGATCCGGAGCCTGATCTCCTCGTCTTCGGCCAACGCCTGGCGATTGGTGCACTGCACGACGAGCCGGGTGCCGTTCCCGCAGGCGCCACCGGAGGCGGGGACGAGGTCACCCCCGGCGTTGAACCGGGCCACCTCCATCACCGCCTGGTCGGCGCTGTCGGCCCGATCGACGAACAGCACGAGCAGCAGGCTGTCGGCCGGTATCGGCGCCGGACCGTTGTTGCGGATCGTCAGGTCGTAGACCATCGTGTCGCCCGTGTCGATGCCGCCACCGGGCGGACCCTCCTCGACCGAGCCGGTGATCTGCAGGTCGGCCTGGGGCAACACGACGCCGGCGGCGGGTGGGACGAGCGCCGTCGGGGCAAGCAGCAGCCCGAGCACCGCCAAGACCCGGACGACCACCGTCGACCGGATGGGCCTCGCCGCTGGAAGCTGTCGGGGACTGGGTCCCAAGGATTCTCCGCCTCGTGGTCTCGTCCGACCGCCCGCAGGCTCCGGTCGGCTCTCCCGCGCCGCTGGCACCTGTATACCAGACCGCCGTGTGAGCCCCACGACACCGTCGGTGGAGCGGAGCTACCCGATTGCCTGGGCCGATGGACCCCATCGCCGCAGCGGCTACGGTGGATCCACCCTCGGGGGCGGATGCCACGGGGCCAACAGAAAGAAGGAACACATGTCGAATCTGGTCGACGGGATCATGGATCAACTCGGTCCCGCCGGGGTGGCGCAGATCGCGAAGTCCCTTGGAGTGGACGAGAGCATGATGGGCCCCGCGGTCGCCGCTGCGGTCCCTGCGATTCTCGGCGGCATGGCCCGCAACACGAGCCAACCGGCCGGCGCCGAGTCGCTGTCGTCGGCGCTGAACGACCACAGCCCGTCGATCTTCGACGCGCTCGGTGGTCTGCTCGGCGGCGGTGGTGACGGGGCCAAGATCCTCGGCCACGTGTTCGGTGGCCGGCAGTCCAACGTCGAGCAGAACCTGGCCGGCCAGAGCGGCCTCAACCTCGACGTCATCATGAAGCTCCTGCCCATCCTCGCCCCCCTGGTCATGGGCTACCTGTCGCGGGAGAAGGACAGCCGCAACCTCGATGCCGGCGGCCTCGGGTCGATGCTCGGCGAGGAACGCCAGCAGGCCGAGAGCCGTCAGCCCGGGCTCGGCGGCCTGGCCTCGATCCTCGACGCCGACGGCGATGGCTCGATCATCGACGACGTCCTCGGCAAGATCACCGGCCAGTAGGCCCGTCCGTCGCAACGGCGGGCCGAGCGGGCGCCGACGGCCCCGCCAGCGCCCGTCCGACTGCACCGTGGAGCGCGGCGACCGTCGTCTCGGATCGATGACCTGGTCCGAGACGACGCGCCCGGCCGACGGGAGTGGCCGATCGACGCTGCTGGTCCCACTCGGGGCGACCGAGCAGCACGGGCCGCACCTCCCGCTGGCCACCGACACCCTGATCGCCAGGGCCTGGGCGGAGGCCGTCGCGGACCGGCTGCCGGCCGCCGTCGTTGCCCCGGCGCTGCCGTTCGGCTCGTCCGGTGAGCATCAGGGCTTCGCCGGGACGCTGTCGATCGGCGGGCCAGCACTCCGGCTCGTCGTCGTCGAGCTGGCTCGCTCGGCGGCCGAGACCTTCGACCGCCTGGTGCTCCTGTCCGGCCACGCCGGCAACCTCGGACCGCTGACCGAGGCCGCCGACCAGCTCCGGTACGAGGGCCACGACGTCATCGATCTCGTCCCGACGTGGCCGGCCGGGCGGGGGTTCGCCGTCGATGCCCACGCCGGTCGGACCGAGACGTCGCTGCTGCTGCACCTGCACCCGGAGCTGGTGCGACTCGAGCTGGCCGAGCCGGGTCGGACCGACGACCTGGCGGAGCTCATCGAACGGTTGATGGCCGAGGGGGTTCGGGCGGTGGCGGCCAACGGCGTCCTCGGCGACCCGACGGGCGCATCGGCCGAGGAGGGTCGTCGACTCTTCGGCGACCTGGTCGACCGCACCGTCGACACCATCGGGCAGGCGATCGACCGACGCTGACCCGACCGTCGGCCCCCGGGGCCGCCGTCGACCATGGTCGGCCGCGACGATGGCCGATGACCGACGAGCCCGTTTGGGCCGGGGAACCGGCCCCTGGCTACCCTCTAGCGACGGTGTGCGTACCCGAGCGCCCACCGGCGAGCAGCGGAGGCCGTGCGTGACCGACGACGAGGGGCCCGAGGGGTACGGGCCATCGACACTGGCCGCGCTCCGCCGGCAGGTCGTCGGCCGGTCGCGGGAGGCCGAGCTGGTGGTGGCGGCGCTCATGGCCGGTCGCCACCTGCTCCTGGAAGGTCCGCCCGGCACCGGCAAGTCGACCCTGCTCCGGGCCGTTGCCGACGCCGCCGCCCAGGACATGGCGTTCGTCGAGGGCAACGCCGACCTGACTCCGGCCCGCCTGGCCGGCCACTTCGACCCCGCCCAGGTCATGGAGGCCGGCTACACCCCCGAGATCTGGATCGACGGTCCGCTGGTCCGAGCCCTGCGTGACGGCCACCTGCTGTACCTGGAGGAGATCAACCGCATCCCCGAGGAGACCCTGAACCTGCTGGTGACCGTGATGTCCGAGGGTGAGCTCACCGTGCCACGGCTCGGTCGGATCGAGGCCGATCCGCGCTTCCGGCTGGTGGCGGCCATGAACCCCTTCGATGCCGTCGGCACGGCCCGCATCTCCGGCGCGATCTACGACCGGGTCTGCCGCGTTGCCATGGACTACCAGGACGCCGGCGAGGAGGCCGACATCGCCGCTCGTTCCTCCGACCTGCCCGGCGCACACATCGCCAAGGTCGTCGACGTGGTCCGGGCGACCCGCGACCATCCCGAGGTCCGGGTCGGGTCGTCGGTCCGTGGCGCGGTCGACCTGCTGCTGCTCTCCGAGGATCTCGGCCGGCTGCGGGGGCGCCCGGCCACCGACTTCGACGTCGGCCTCGACTCGGCCCTCGCTGCGCTGTCCGGCCGGATCCGGCTCAACGACTCGACCAACGTGACCGCCGAGGAGGTGGTCACCGAGTTGTGGCACGCCTTCCTCGGCCCACCGCCAGATGCGCCCGAGGCCGACGGTGACGGACAGGACGGTGACACGGCGGGAAAAGCTCCCCGCCGCCAGGCGGCGACCCCGGTGCCGACGACGACGACCGCATCCTGACCGGCGACGAGGCCGAGGAGGCGCTGGCCGACGAGCGCCGGCGCACGATCAGCCGTCGCGAGCTCGACCGCAACGAGTCCTTCGCCGATGTGTCGCCCGAGCTGGGCCAGCTCGATCAGGAGGCGTTCGACGATCTCCTGGCCGAGACCCCGGACGAAGCCCTGGAGTTGCTGGCCGCCATGTCGCAGGCCACTGACGTCGGGCTCGCCGCCCTGGCTCGTCGTCTGGCCGGACGGCTCGTTCTCGACCTGACCCGGGTCGGCAGCGCCCGGTCGCGGGGCGTCGGCAAGCTCGTTGCGGTGCCGGCCGGGCCCGACGCCGGCGATCTCGACGTCGACGCCAGCCTGGAGTCGTTGGTGACGGCCATGGCCGAGCGGCGTCCGGCCAACCTGGAGGAACTGGTGACCACGGGCTGGCGGCGTCCCCACACCGCCATCTGCCTCCTGGTCGACCGCTCCGGCTCGATGAACGGCGAGCGGTTGGCCAGCGCGGCGTTGGCCGCTGCGGTGTGCAGCTGGCGGGCACCAGCCGACTTCGCCGTGCTGGCGTTCGGCGACCGGGTGGTCTCGATCAAGGACATCGACCGGACGAAGGCTCCCGAGGACGTCGTGGCCCAGGTGTTGGCCCTCCGGGGCCACGGCACGACCGACGTTGCGCTTGCCCTCCGTGCCGCCGGGCGCCAGCTCGAACGGTCGAGGGCGGCCCGCAAGCTGACGGTCCTGCTCTCCGACGCCGAGGTCACGACCGGCGGCGACCCGATCCCCGCCGCCCGTTCGCTCGAAGAGCTGACGATCCTCGCCCCCGAGGACGAGCCGGACCACGCCAGGGCCCTGGCCGACTCGTGCGGCGCCAGGATCGCCGAGGTCGGCGGCCCGTTCTCGGTCCTCGACGCCCTCCGTATCCTGGTGCAGTGATCTTCGGGAGCCGCCCCGTCCCTGCGATCGGCCGGCGATGAGCACCGCCGGCACCCCGGACCTGGCCCCCGGCTGCGTGGTCGAGCCGTCGCCCGATCTGCGCACCGTCGACGGTGGGCGGGTGCTGATCGGCGGCGCACCCCTCCGGCTCCTGCGCCTGGCCGACGACGGTGCTGCGGTCGTGCGTCGCTGGTTCGCCGGCCAGCCGGTTGGCCACTCGGTGGCCAACCGACGACTCGCCAGACGGCTGGAGGAGGGCGGTCTGGCCCACATCCGGTGGCCGACCGAACCGGTCGCCGTCGACGGCTCCGAGCCGCCTGGGGGCCGGGGAACGACCCCGACGGTGTCGATCGTCGTACCGACCCATGACGACGGCGACGAGCTGGCCAGGACGCTGGCCTCGTTGCCGACCGCGACCACCGACGTCGTCGTGGTCGACGACGGGTCGGTGACGCCCCCGCGCACCGGACCGGAGGTCCGCCTGGTGCAGCGACGGGACTCCGGCGGGCCGGGCGCCGCCCGCCAGACCGGCCTCGACGCCACCGACTCGGACCTGGTGGTCTTCGTCGACGCCGGCGTCGTACTCGACGATGCGACCCTGGCCGGGCTGATCCGGGCGTTCGACGACCCGGCCGTCGTTGCCGCCGCCCCCCGGATCCGGTCGGAGCCCCTCCCCCATCCGGTGGCCCGCTACGAGCTTCGCCGGTCGCCGCTCGACCTCGGCCAGGCGGAGTCCCTCGTCGGTCCCGGCCGGGCCGTTCCCTACGTCCCGACCGCCTGCCTGGCCGTCCGGACCGACGCCGTAGCCGCGGCCGGTGGCTTCGATCTCGGCCTGCGCTACGGCGAGGACGTCGACCTCGTCTGGCGGCTCGGCCGCCTCGGCCACGTCCACTACCTGCCTCACCTCGGCGCCGTCCACCGGCCACGACCGACGCTGCTCACCTTCGTGGCCCAACGCCGGGCCTACGGTTCGTCAGCCGCTCCGCTGGCCCTGCGCCACGGGGACGACACGTTGGCTCCGTGCCGGGTCTCCGGCTGGACGGCGGCGGTGGTCTGGCTGGCCCTCGGCGGCCGGCCGCTTGCCGCCGGGCTGACCGCGATCGGGACCGGCCTCGCCCTGGCCCCCAAGCTCGAACCGCTCCCCGACGTCCGGGCGGAGGCGATGGCGCTGACGCTGCGGGGCCACTGGTACGGCGGGCTGTCGATCGTCACCGCCGTCGCCCGCAGCTGGGCCCCGCTCGTGGTGGTCGCACCGCTGTTCGGAGCCAAGGCGGCCCGCCTGGCCCGGATGGCGATGCTCGCCGGTCTCACCCGCCGGCTCCTGGACGGCCCCCGCCAGCCGGGCGCTGCTGCGATCGACCTGACCATGGGGGCCGCCGACGACCTCGCCTACGCCGCCGGGCTCTGGGAGGGCGCCGTTCGCCACCGGACCATCGGCCCGCTCCGGCCGGTGATCGCCTCCTGGCCCGACCCCGGGCCGAGCCTGCGGTCGCGGCTGTCCGGGCTGTTCGACCAGGTCAGGCGGGCTATTCGGCGATGAACAGATCGAGGAGCTGGCCGTTGTTGAGCACCGCCGCACCCCGGTCGGCGGCGGCTGCCGCCAGATCGACGTCGTCGGTGACGAGGGCGATCGGCCACTGCTCCGGGTACGCGTCGACCAGCTCGTCGAGCGCCGCGGTCGGGGGCGTCGGTGGCGTGCTCAGACGGATCCGGACCGCCCGTGACGCCGGCAGGGCGTCGTCGTCGCCGAGTCGGCCGTCGAAGACGACGTCGGGGGCGGCGCCGCTGCTGCTCGACAGGTCGGCCAGATAGGTGACCAGGGCATCGCGCTGCTGGGCCACCGGCAGGCTCGGCCAGCCCATCTGGGCGACCGAGTCGCCGTCGACCAGCAGGACCACGTCGGGCGAGCCGACCACGTAGCGGGCCACGGCGACCTCGTCGTCGACGATGTCACCGGGCACCTCGATGCGGCGTCGCTTCGAGCCACTTGGCCGGCTGACCGCCAGGTCGGGCTGCTGCGCCGGCGTGAAGGAGTCGGAGGCGTCGCCGAGGATGCTCGGCGGGCCGGAGCCGACGGCGAGGGCCTCGTCGATGTCCTCGGCCGACAGCTCCGTCGGCGTCCTGGCCAGCTCGGCGGCGAGATCGAGCTCGTCATCGCTCGGCGAGCCGAGCTCCGACAGGTCGCCCGGCCCGAAGCTGTTGACCTTCATCGAGATCAGCTCGGAAACGGCGTCGAGCTCGTCGTCGTCGACCGCACCGTTGTCACTCTGCACCGACTCGATCGAGTCGGCCGGGACCGCTTCGGCCACCGGCGCGGTCGGGCCATCGTCGAACACGTCGATCGGAGCGGTTGCGTCCTCCGACGGCTCGACCGCAACCTGCTCGTCGTCGTCTGCCGGCGTCGGCGCCTCGGCGGACGGTGCCTCGACGGACGGCGCCGCCTGGTCGATGACCGGCAGCTGATCGTCGTCGGCCTCGAGACCCGGCAGGTCGTTCTGGCCGGCGATCGAGTCGAGCATCGAGGGGCCACGCAGGGCGCTGCGCACCTCGGCCGCCATCGAGTCGAGCTCGTCGCTCCGGTCGGCGTCGGCGACGGGCGTCGAGTCGAGCAACGGGTCGACCGGCGGGGCGCCGATGTCGGACCCGGGCAGGGCGGCGTCCCTGGCCTCCAGCTCGGCGGTGGTGCTGGCGAGCTCCACCCTGGCCGCGGCCAGCTCGTTGCGGAGCTGCTCGAGCTCGGCCGTTGCCTCCTGCAGCTCGGACCGGGTCGACTCCAGCTCCTCGGGATCGACCTCCGGCTCGGTCCCCGGCATGGCCGAGGCGTGCTCGTCGACCGGCTCCGGGTCCGGGGTCGGCTGCGAGCGCAGGTCGTCGAGCTCGGCCCGGAGGCTCTCCAGCTCACGCTCCCGTTCCGCCAGCGTGTCCGCCGCCTCCCGGAGCTGTGACTCGGTCTGCGTGTTGGCGTCGAGCGTGCCCCGGAGGCCCTTGATCTCGGCTGCGTCGGCGTTGCGGGCCCCCAGCACGGTCCGCAGCTCGCTCTCCTTGATCTGGAGGGCGACGGTGGCCTCGTCGACCTCCTTCTTGGCTGCGGCCAGCGCACCCCGGAGGTCGTGCAGCTCCTCGTCTCGCTCGTGGATCGTGACCTGCAGCTCCTCGACCGTGCCGTCGACGGTCGCCCGCTCCGAAATGGCGAGGTCGCGGGCCCGCTCGACGTCGGCCAGGCGAGCCTGGGTGTCGGCCAGCTGGCCGTCGACGTCGGCCCTTGCTGCCGCCATCTGCTCGTTCTCGCGGGCGGCGGTGTCGATCTCGGCCCGGAGCGCCTTGGCCGCCTCGTCATGGCTGGCCCGGGCGGCGGCGACCTCGGCGGTCAGCTCGTCCCGCTCGCGGCGGACGGCCTCGGCCTCGGTGAGCTCACCCTGCAGGGCGGTGATCTGGTCGCTCGCCGCCGTCAGTTGCTCCTCGACCTCGGTCCGGCTGGCGGCGACCCGCTCGACCTCCTCGCCGGCCTCGTCGAGCTGGAGCCGCACGGCCTCGATCGCCGCCTCGTGGGACGACCTGGCCTCGGCGAGCTGGCCCGCCAGCTCGTCGCGCTCCTGCTTGACGATCAGTGCCGCCGTCAGCTCGCCCTCGAGCCGCTCGGCGGTGGTCAACAGCGTGTCGCGCTCCTCGAGCAGTGCGTGTTGCTCGGCCGCCGTTCGTTCGGCCATGTCGTCGAGCTCGAGGAGGCGGTTGGCCAGCTCCTCGCGCTGACGGCGTTCCATCTGGAGCTCGGTGTCCTGGTTCCGCAGCCGTTCCTGGACCTCGCCGAGCTGCTCCTGGGCCGCGCCCCGCTCACCGACGGCGGTGGCCAGCTCGGCCCGGAGCTGACCGCGCTCCTCGAGCAGCTCGTCGCGGCCGGCCAGCAGGTTGTCACGTTCGGCGATGAGGCCCTCGACCTTGCCCCTCGCTGTCTGCTCGCTCTCGTCGAGATCGGCCAGGCGGGCAACGACGACGTCGTACTCGACGCGGATCTCGTTGAGGGCCCGTCGGTCGGCGTCGTTGCGCTGCCGGCTCTCGGCCTGCTCGTCGAGCAGCTCGGCCAACCCGACCTGCAGCTCCGCCAGCTGGCTCTGCAGCCCGTCACGCTCGGCTCGGAGGGCCCCGAGCTCGGCTGCGGTGCGCTCGGCATCGATCTTGAGCGCCTCGTACTGGGTGGTCGTGACCTCGAGGGAGGTCTCGGCCTCGCCGAGGCGGGCCCGCAGGTCGATCCGCTCGCTCTTGACGGCGGCGGTCTCGGTGGTGAGGGCGTTGAGCTGCTCCTCGTAGTTCTCGGCCTGACCGATGATCCTGGCCAGCTCCCGACTCGTGCTGTCGAGCTCGGCGGTCGCCGTCTTGTGGGACTGGACGAGCTCGACGAGGTCGACACCCCCGGTCTTCTCGGTGATGTCATCGAGCTGGGCCCGGAACTCGTCACGCTCGGCCCGCATCGTGGCCCGCTCGTCCCGGATCTGGTTCCGCTCGAGCGTCATCGTGTCGAGCTGGGCCCGGAGGTTGTCCCGCTCGCGATCGGCGTCGGCGACCTGGTTCTCGACGCGGCCGAGCCGCTCCTCGACGCTGATGGCCTTCGCCTGGCTGACGCTGAGCTGCGATTCGACGTCGGCCTTCTGCTCCCGGACGGTGGCCAGCTCCTTGTCGAGCTGGACCTGCCGCTTCAGCGCCTCGGACTGGAGCCGCTGGGCCTCTTCTCGTTCCTGGCGGGCGATCGTCAGGTCGGCCTGCGTGAGGTAGAGCTCGTGGTGGGCGGCCTCCAGGTCGGCCTTCAGGCCGCCGTTGTCGGTCTCGCTCGGGCCCGGGGAGGCGAAAGCGACCACCTCGTCGGGCTCGTCGGCGACGTCTTCGTCGTCCTGGTCCGGGACCGGCGAGCCCTCGACGGTCTCCCGCTCGGTCGCCAGCCGGGCCACGAGGCCACGCAGACTGTCGAGCTCGCTCTCCAGCGCATCGGCGGCCTCGAAGCCACCGTCGCCGGACGCCAGCTCGGCGTCGTCGCCGATCTCTGGTTCGGGGGCATCGAAGGGATGGATGTCGGCGTGGTCGGTGTCGGTCACGGGAGCCAGTCCAAGGGAGGCAGAGGATACGGAGGGAGCGTCGAGGGTCGACGGGGTCTCGGCACTGAAGCCGATGGGGGTCACCTCGGCCATCGAGGCCTCGGCGAACGACGAGCCGAGCGGCTGGTCGGGTTCGGGTTCGGGTGGTTGCGCGGTGATCAGCTCGATCGGCTCGGAGGTCAGGCCCTTGTAGACCGCCTCCAGCTCGGGATCGTGGTCGGTCATCGGATCGAGGTCGCCCTCGTCGGCCGACGCCAACGCCTCGAACTCGACGGCCCAGCCGGTCGGGCGGTGCAGCCACAGGTAGCCGGCCCGTCCGACGTCGCGCTCGTCGGCCTGGGAGGCGACGCGGTGACGGAAGTCGGAGTTCTCCTCGATGACCTGCTGGGCCGCGGCGATGGCCCGACGGGGCAGCTCGTCGACGTACAGGAAGCTCCGCATCGAGGCCGGGGGGTCGATCGGCTCGGCCGCATCGAGGCCGTCACGGGCGACCGCAAAGGCCAGTTCACACGCGGGACGGAGGACCTCGGCGCTCATCGCGGTCCGTCGACGGGGGCGATCACCTCAACACGGTCGCTGTCGGCGCACCAGGCGCAGACGACCGTTTCCGTCGCTTCGCTGATCAGCTCCGATCGATGACCGACCAGGGTGCCGTCGACGCCGACGTGATGGATTTCTCGTACACGCCTGTTCATCACCACTTCGAACCTTGCCAGATTGCCGCAAGCACCACAACGGTACCTCTTCTCCGACATGCTGCTACAGGCTACCCCGAGCCGCCAGGCGACGTTACCCGGTGTCGCAAAGGCCCGGATGGCCCGTCTGACCCGGTGCGGTGGGTCGGCCGACCCAGCGGTCCCCGCCCGGCCGAGGAGCGGCGTCGGCAGTGCTCCGATGACCAGACGCACCGCGCTCCGGCGACGCTCCGGCGGCGTCCGGTGCTCAACCCCCGGAGGCCAACCTGGTCGTGGTCAGGCGCAGCTGTTCGAGCTTGTCGCCGGTTCGGCCGTCGTCGATGGCGGCCGACGCGGCGGCGCAGCCGGCAGCCAGGTCGGCGCTGACGCCGGCAACGACAAGGCCGGCGGCGGCGTTCAGGACGACGATGTCGCGGACCGGCCCCCGCTCGCCACCGATCACCGCCTCGAACAGGGCGGCGTTGACGGCGGGTTCGCCGCCGGCCAGCGCCGCCGGGTCGACCGGGGCAAGACCGAGATCGGCCAGCTCGACGACGTGCCGGTCGACACCCGCAGGGGTGACCGACCACACCTCGGAGGTGCCGGTGAGAGCCAACTCGTCGATGCCGCCGTGCCCGGCGACCACCCACGAGGAGCTGGAACCGAGCTCCTGGAGCGCACCGGCGATCAGCTCGGCCCGATCGGCCGAGGCGACGCCGACCACCTGGCGCCGAACGCCGGCGGGGTTGGCCACCGGCCCGAGCAGGTTGAACACCGTCGGGATGCCGAGGGCGGCCCGGACGGGGCCGGCGAACCGCATCGCCGGGTGGAAGGCCCTGGCGAAGGCGAACCCGACCCCGATCTCCTCGACGCAGGCCTCCAATTCCCGGGGTCCGAGCTCGATGGTGACGCCGAGCGCCTCGAGGAAGTCGAACGACCCCGAGGTCGACGAGGCCTTCCGGTTGCCGTGCTTGCACACCAGCGCACCGGCGGAGGCGGCGACGATCGAGGCCATGGTCGACACGTTGAGGGCGTGGGCCCGCCGATGGGCCGACCCGCCGGTCCCGACGATGTCGATGGCGGCGTCGTCGACCCGGAGCGGCTCGGCCGCAGCCCGCATGGCGGTGGCCATGCCGGTCAGCTCCTCGACGGTCTCCCCCTTCGCAGCCAGACCGACCAGCAGACCGGCGATCCGCACCGGATCGGTGGCGCCGGCCAGGATCTCGGCCATGGCCGCCGCGGCGTCGGCCCGCGACAGGTCGTCGCCGGTGACCAGCTTCGAGAGCAGACCGGGCCAGTCGACCGCGTGCTCGGCCGGGGACGGGGTGATCGTGTCGTCGGACGTGCCGGTCACTCTAGGAAGTCACCCCGGCGCTGCCACCCGGCGGGGACTCGGCGAGCCGGGCGGGGCCGACCGCCGCTCCCGCCACGGCCGGCCCGTGCCACTACCCTGGACGTGTGCCTCGCATCGACTGGGCGGCCATCAGGACCGCGGCCATCGGCGGATCGGCGGTCATCGTGGCCGGTGCACTGCTGTCGGCGGTCCTCCGCAATCGCGATGCGGGCTGGGTGAGCTGGCTCCTCCTGCTCGTCGCCATCGCCGGGTTCGGGTTCGCCGGGCTGCTCGCCGGCCGCCGGCGCCGCGACACACCGGTCCTCCACGGCGCCATCGGCGCCGGGCTGACGTTTGTGGTCGCCGTCCTGATCGGCGTTGCCGTCACCACGGTGGACGATCGCTCGATCCAACCGTCGGCGCTGCCGGTGAGCGCAGTCGCCGCCGTCACCGCCGGTGTGGCCGGAGCCCTCCTGGCCGACGCGTCGGCCCGCCGCCTGGAGCGGCGCCGGCACCGCTGAACCCCGGCGTCGGCCCGGCGCCGCTCGGCCGACCGGTCCTGGCTGCTAGCGTGAGCCGACCGGGTGAGTCAACCGGGTGACCGCGGTCCGGCTCCAGCCGGGCTGAGGAAGGTCGGGGCTCCACAGGACAGGATGCTGGCTAACGGCCAGTCGGGGTGACCCGCAGGACAGTGCCACAGAGAACAGACCGCCGATGGCCCGTCCGGTCGACGATCGGGCGGGAACAGGTAAGGGTGAAACGGTGCGGTAAGAGCGCACCAGCACCCGGGGCGACCCGGGTGGCTCGGTAAACCCCATCCGGAGCAAGGTCAGACGGGGCGACGGGTTGTCCGCCTCCGGACCACCGGTCCGGTAGTCCCGGGTGGACCGCACAGATGGATGGTCACCGAACGGGAGCCGGCAACGGCCCCGGGAACAGAACCCCGCCTACAGGTTGACTCACCCGGCCAACCGGACGACGGGCCATCGGTCCACCCGGTCAACCCGTCGCCCGAGTGGCGGGACCCGGCGGCTCAGGAGGCGACCGACCAGACCATCCCGAGGTGGGCGACGGCGGCGAGCACGGTGAAGCCGTGCCACACCTCGTGGTAACCGAACACCGACGGCCACAGACGGGGCCGTCGGCACGAGAACAGCACGGCCCCGATCGTGTAGAGCACGCCGCCGGCGACGAGCAGGGCGAGTTCGCCGACGCTGAGGCTGGCGGCGATCACCGGGAGGGCGGCGATGGCCACCCAGCCGAGCACGACGTAGAGCGCGTTGCTCCACCGCATCAGCCGGGGCCCGGCCCGGAGCTTGACGAGGACGCCGAGCACGGCCGCCGCCCAGATCGTGACGAGGATGGGCCGCCCCCACCGGGCTGGGAGGGCCAGCAGGCACACCGGGGTGTAGGTCCCGGCGATCTTGATGAAGATCATCGAATGGTCGAGCCGACGCATGATCCACTGGGCCCGGACGGTCCTGGCCAGGAGGTGGTAGGCGGCCGACGTGCCGAACACGGCGGCCAGGCTGAGACCGTAGATGCCGAGACCGACCGCAGCGGTCACCGAATCGGCGACGAGCACCAGGGCGACCAGCACCGGCAGGCTCAGGACGAACGAGCCGAGGTGGAGCCGACCGCGCCACCGCGGCCGCGGCAGTCCGTCGGCCACCGAGACGACCGGTTCGGCACGAGGCGGCGATCGCCGGCCGAGCCGGGGAACGGGCGCGACGGGCTCGCTCACCGTGCGGTCATCCGCCGGGGGCCGGGTCGGGGTCGAGGTGGGCGACGTCGTTGAAGCCCCGCAACGACGGCCCTGCCGGAGAGAACCCGATCTCCATGACCGAGGCCTGCGCGACGTGGCAACGCCACGAGACGTCGATGCCAACCCCGAGAGCCCAGGCCAGGGCGGCCTTGATCGGCGACACGTGGGTCACGATCACGACGTCGCCGTCGACGGCTCGCTCGCTCACGTCGGCCAGGGCCGCCGACACCCGCTCGGACAGCTCGGCCAGGGCCTCGCCCCCCGGGGGCCGGAACCAGGGGTCGGCCCGCCAGGCCCGCCACGTCTCGGCCGGGATGTCCCGGACCGGGGTCAGGTCGAACTCGCCGTAGTCGAGCTCGATCAAGCGCTCGTCGACCTCGACGTCGAGACCGATGCCGGCGCCATGGCCGAACGCCTCGGCCGTCTGACGGCAGCGGGCCAGCGGGCTCGACACCACGGCGCTCGGCGCCGGCAACGCCGCCGCCATCGATCGGGCCTGGGCCACACCGACCGCGTCGAGCTCGGGGTCCGCCCGTCCGAGCAGCAGGCCCGAGGCATTGGCCTCGGTTCGACCGTGACGGCAGACGTACAGGGTCACCGGACACACCTCCGGGTTCGAGCGGCGGGCATCGGCATCGTCAACGACCGCCGATGCTGCGAACGGTCGACGGCAGGTGCCCCGACCGGATCAGCCGGTCCCTCGCCGCCGGGTCGTCGAGCCCGTACCGGCGCCAGGCCACGGCAGCGATGCCGATCGCAACGACGTCGAGCAACAGCCGGATCGCAACCCCGTCGGCCTCCGGCACGGTGAGGTCGGCGAACGACAGCCCGAACAGCGGCCACCAGAAGAGCTCGGCCGAGGTGAACGTGCCGTCGAGCACGAGATGCAGGAACAGCCCGATCGGGATGCCGAGCAGGCGCCGCCTGAGCAACCGGCGGCCGGTGGTGGCCAGCATGACGACCGTCAACAGCACGACCGGGGCGGCCAGGGTGTGGAGCACGAACACCTGCCCGGCGACGACCTCGATCAGCGGCAGCAGCGCGCCGAGGGCGACGAGGCGATAGTCGACGAGTGGGCTCCGGAAGACCTCGGCCACGATCACCGGCGCCACGACCGCGAACCACAGCAGCACAGCGGATCAGCGGACCAGGAGGCGACCGCACTCCTCGCAGGTCACCACGGCGTCCTCTGGCATCTTGCCGAGCTGGTCGACGGCGACCGCCGACAGTTGGATGTGGCAACCGTCGCAGAGGCTGCCGACCAGTCGGGCGACGGGGTTGCCGTCGAACTGGGGGCGGAGGCGGTCGTACTGCGAGAGCAGGTCGACCCATCCGGCGACGGGTGGTTCGGGCACGACGGCCGCTGCTCGCTCGGTGGCCAGGCCGCCGATCTCGCCGTCGATGTCACCGATGGCCTCGTCGAGTCGCTCCTGCGCCGCCTGGCGGTTCGCCTCGATGCCGGCCCTGGTCTCGGACCGTGCGCCGAGCTCGCCGGCGAGTTCCTCGAGCTGCTCCATCAGCTCGAGCTCGTCGTCCTCCAGGGCGTTCTGGCGGTCGAGCAGTCCGGCGGCCTCCTCCTGCAGCGCCAGGAGCTCCTTCGATGCGGTGACCTCGCCCCCGTACAACTTCCCGTCGATCTCGGTCCTGCGGTCCCGGAGCAGCGCCACCTCGTCCTCCAGACGTTTCCGATCCCGCTCGACGGCGTGACGGCGCTCCTCGAGCTCGGCCGCCTCGGCGTCGTGGGCGGCCAGTTCGGCGTCGATGGCGGCGATCGCCTCCCGGTCGGGGTGCGATGCGGCGCGGTGGCGCAGCTGGTCGATCGACAGGTCGAGTCCCTGGATCTGCAGGATCAGTTCGTATGCCGGCGAGGCCAAGGGGTCTCCGTCGTCAGGGTCAGGTGTGAGCGATCGCTCCCTGCACCCTAGTGCGCTCCCCGCAGCTCCGGGACCCGAGCCGAGACCGCTGGCGGATGGCCGCTAGTTGTCGCCGCCACCACCGTTGCCACCGCCGCCATTGCCATTGCCGTTGCCGCCTCCCCCGTTGCCGTTGCCGTTGCCGGGGTCGGGCTCGGGTTCTGGCGGTGGCTGGGTGGTCGTGGTGATCGGGCCGAAGCAGTCGTCGACGCCGTCACCGTCGGAGTCGAACACCTGGGTGCCGCTGATCCCGCCCTCGAAGTTGACGCCGGGACAGAAGTCGAGCTCGCCGTCGACCTTGAGGTAGCGGCCGCCCCGCACCGGTTCGGGCTCGGGGAAGGGCACCGGTTCGAGGCCGAGGTGGAGCTGGTCCATGTAGGCGCCCCAGATCGCCGCCGGCAGGCCGCCGCCGAAGCTGCTCCATCCGGGGATGTCGATCCGGGTCTCGGCGTCGTCCGGCTTGCCGAGCCAGACGGCGGTGGCGTAGTAGTCGGTGAAGCCGACGAACCAGGCGTCGACGGCGTCGTTCGTCGTCCCGGTCTTGCCGGCCGAGAAGTGACCGGACTCCGGCAGCTGGGCCCGGCCGCCGGTACCGCTCCGGACGTTGCTCTCCAGGACCTGGGCCACCAGCCGACCGGTGTTCTGGCTGACCGCCCTGGTCCAGTCGTCCGACGGCTTCTGGTAGATCACGTTGCCGTCGCGGTCCTCGACCCGCTCGATGTACCACGGCTCGTTGTACTTGCCGTCGTTCGCCAGGGCGGCGTAGGCCCCGGCCATCTCCATCGGGTGGACCTCCTCGACGCCGAGCGGCAGCGACAGGAACTCGCCGGCCTCGGGGACGAGGGTGGAGATGCCGAGCCGGCGGGCGACCTGGGCCACGCTGTCGTTGCCGACGACCTGCCCGAGGCGGACGAAGGCGCAGTTGTTGGACGAGCGGGTGACGGCGGCGAGGCTCTGGCGGCCCCGGAACCGGCCACCGACGGTGTAGTCCTCCTGGCCGGGGACCGGGAACGTGCACGGGCCGTCGGCCCGGACCACGTCGTTCGGGGAGTAGCCGGCCTCGAACAGTGCAGCGAGCACGAACGTCTTCATCGACGAGCCGGGCTGGCGCAGGCCCTGGGTGGCGAGGTTGAACCGCTCCCGCTCGAACTCGGGGCCCCCGATCACCGCCCGGACGGCGCCGGTGTGGGTGTCGACCGTGGCGACGGCGACGGTGAAGCCCTCCTCGGTCGGGGGTAGCAGGTCGGCCCTGGCCTGCTCGGCCAGCGCCTGGGCGTTCGGGTCGAAGGTGGTGTAGATCTTCAGCCCGCCACGGAACACGAGGTTGAACCGGTCCTGGGCATCGCCGCCGAGGATGTCCTCGTTCTTCAGCAGCTGCTGGAGCGCCTCCTCGACGAAGTAGTCGGTGGGCTTGATCGAGATCGGCTCCTGCCGCTCGGCCGGCAGCGGGGCCAGCTTGTAGATGTCGGCCTCCTCCTGGGTCAGGTGACCGGTGTCGACGAGCCGGTTGAGCACGACGTTCCGGCGCTCGCGGGCGGTCTCGGGGAAGTTCGTCGGGTCGAAGCGGGCCGGAGCGCGGATGATGCCGGCCAGCAGCGCGGCCTCGGCCCAGCCGAGCTGGCTTGCGTCCTCGTAGCCCCAGTAGGTCTCGGCCGCAGCCTGGACCCCGTACGCCGACGAGCCGAAGTACACCTCGTTGAGGTACCGCTCGAGGATCTCGTCCTTGGTCATCTGCCGCTCGAGCCGGAGGGCGTAGAACGCCTCCGTGCTCTTGCGGGACAGGTTCTGCTCCGACGTGAGGATCGACAGCTTCACCAGCTGCTGGGTGATCGTCGAACCGCCCTGGGTGATCCCGCCGGCGTTGACGTTCTCCACAAGCGCCCGGATCGTGCCCCGCAGGTTGACGCCGTCGTGCTCGTAGAAGTCGGCGTCCTCGATCGTGAGGATGGCGTCGATGACCTCCTGGGGGACGTCGTCGAGTGCGATCGGCTCCCGGTTCTGCTCACCGGCCAGCACGGTCAGGAAGCTGCCGTCAGCAGCGAACATCGACGACCGCTCGTCGAGCTGATTGAGGAACAGCTCGTCCGCCGTGCCCTCGTGGGCGGTGACGATCGTGCCCATCTGCGGCAGCACCGCGAGGGCGGCCGTGGCCGACACGGCGGCCACGGCGATCAGAACGATGCCGAGCGACGCCAGTCGCTTGGTCAGGCGGAGGAGGAACACCGCCGGTCAGCGTATCCCTTGACCGACCTGCGGGCGGGTCACCCCGGACGATCGGCCGAGCTTCGTCACACCGGCCCCTCGACGGCGGCCGGAACGCGGCCGGCGACTGGGAACGGGCGGTCGACTCGACCGAACGGCACCCCGGATCGAGCCGGAGCGTGCGCCGCTGGCCCGACTCAGTGGGCGGCGGTGAAGACCGCCTCGGCCACGGCCCCCAGATCGCCGGGATCCCGTTCGGCCCAGCCGACGCGGAGCCCGTGATGATGATGTCGGATCAGCACGACGGCGATCTCGCTCGCCGCGTGGTCGCCGGCCGCGAGCCCCGCCCGGGGCCCCGACACGACGCCAGCCCTGGTGTGACCATCGAGGCTGCCGTTGCTCTGGCCGTTGGCCGACTCGGCCGACGACGGCACCCCGGGCGCCAGGCCGGCGAACAGCACCTCGCAGCGGGGACGGCAGGCCTTGGCCGCGGCCCTGGCAACGGCCTGCACCGGCTCGCTCCCTCGCCCGACACCGGTTCGACGCCCCCGGAGGCCCGGCTTCGTCGGCCGCGGCAGCGGCCAGTCGGCGTTCACCTCGGCGAGGACGTCGCCGCCCTCCGATTTGAGGGCGATCTGGGTCGACTCGTGGATCGTGTGGCGGAGCCCGAGGTCGACGCCCCGCTCGGCCATCGACGAGGCCAGGGCGCAAACGGCCGGGCCGAGGGTGGCGGCCGACGCCCGGGGCATCGACGACTCCCGGACAGCGGTGGCGGCCAGGATCCGGCCGTCCTCGACCGCGCCGTGCAACCAGAGCCGATGGCCGTCGAGTGGGATCTCCCGCCAGGGGGCGCCGGCGGCCAGCTGCTCCGGCGACCGTCGGAGGAGCGACTCGAGCTGCTGGCGGAGCTGGAGTGCTGGCCCGCGGTCGTCCGGCCAGCCGGGCGGGGCCATCGTCCGAATGACCGGGCCGTCTCCCGGACGGTCGGGGTGGGAGCCGGCGGCGACGGCAAGGGCCCGGAGGTCGAACGCCCCCATCAGGGCCCGGAGGGAGGCGTCGAGCACGCTGGCCTCGATCGAGGCCAGGCGGACGGCGCTCTGGCCGCCGACGAGTTCGACGAGACCGGCCGGCGGTGCCGGTTGGCCGTCGCCGCCCCCGGCATCGACCAGGATCCGGGCCAGGCCACGTCCGAGTCCGCCAGGGCCGCGGCGGCGCTTGCGCTTCGCCCCGTTTCGACGGCGGCCGCGACCGGCTTCAGCGGTCTCGGCCGGGCTGGTCTCCGAAGGCGGACCATGCGGCGGCTGCGAGGTCAAGGCGGTGCGGCGGATGCTCTCGACCCTACACCTATTCGACAAACTGCAACAGTCTCATTTACACAAATTAGGCAGATTTCTACACACTCTATTTGTGCATATTCACCGCGTCTCTTGGCTTTGTTTGTTGAAGCATCGCGTTCGGTCGACCGCAGCTGACGAACCCGGGCCGTCGGCCTGACCAAGTAGGATCCACGTCGTGATCATTGAGCCGACCACCATCGACGGCCTCCACACGGTGGCGCCGGAGCGTCACGGCGACGAGCGGGGCTTCTTCGCCCGCACCTGGTGCGTCGACGAGTTCGCCGAAGCCGGGCTGAGCCCCGAGTTCGTCCAGGCCAGCGTCTCGTACAACGCCAAGGCGAACACGCTCCGGGGCATGCACTTCCAGCGGGAACCGTACGGCGAGACCAAGCTCATCGCCTGTATCGCCGGCGCCGTCACCGACGTGCTGCTCGACCTCAGGCCCGACTCGCCCACCTACCTGACCTGGGAGCGGTTCGAGCTCACGGCGGAGAACGGGCTGCAGGTCCTGGCCCCGGCCGGCCTGGCCCACGGCTTCCAGACGCTGGTCGACGAGTCCGTCGTCAGCTACCACATCGACACCTTCTACCAACCGGACCACTCGGCCGGGGTCCGCTGGGACGACCCGGCGTTCGGGATCGAGTGGCCGGAGGCTGCGGCGCGGATCCTGTCGGACAAGGACCGGGCCTGGCCGGATTACGAGGGCCCCGAGGCCCCCTGAACGCCGGTCGAGTCCGAGCACCGGGGCGAACGGAGCGACGGTCCGGCTACAGGGGCTGGAGCAGTTCGGCGTCGACCAGCGACTGGGCGGTGACCGCCAGACCGTCGCGGTCGAGCCCGGACAGGGCCGCGATGTCGTCGAGCGAGCGCTCACCGTCTGAGTAGGCGAGCAGCCACAGCACCGCCATCTCATCCGACTTCGAGGTGATCGCCCCGCCGACGGTGCCGTAGAGCCCCCGGCGGCCGAGCTGGGGCTCGCCGTGTGGCGCGGTGTTGACGAATCGGGGCTCGCGGTCGATGGCCTCGACGGCGTCGACGACGAGGCCGGCGGTGTCGGCCAGCGTCTCGTCGTCGACGAAGTCCAGATCGTCGTTCGAGGTGTGGTACTCGGGGTAGGTCCCGTGCAGGGTCCGGCTGAGCCGACCGACCGGCAGGTCGAAGCCGGGCGAGCAGAACTGCCGCTCGTCGTAGCCGTACGGGTAGTAGTCGATGACCTCGCCGCCGGCGGCGGTCACCAGCCGGGCCATCACCGAGTCGATGCGGGCGTCCGATCGCCGAGACCGCTTGTAGGTGGCGGGAGCGCGGTCGCCGGCACCGGCGATGACGAGCCCCCCGACGATGCGGTCGACGGCGTCGGGGTTGCGCTCGAGCCAGGTGATCGAGCCGATCGTGCCGGGGATGAAGAGCAGCCGGACGGTGTGGCCGAGCGGCGGACCGACCGCCAGGCGCCTGGCCGCCTCGGTCACGGCGGCGATGCCGGAGAGGTTGTCGTTTGCCATCGAGGGATGGCAGGTGTGGGTGCTGATGAGGATCTCGGGGGCGCGACCCGACTCGCGGCCGAGGCCCACTCCGGCGATGGTGGCCTCGGCGTAGCTCAGGTGACCGGGTTCGAGGGTGGCGTCGATCCGAACGTGGTAGCGGCCTGCCGCCAACCCGTCGAGGGTCCGCTGATCGAGGCACAGCCCCCAGGTCTCGTTGTAGTAGCTGGTCCGGTAGGGAATGGCGTCTGGCCGGTCCGGTAGGGCGTGGAGGTGGGGACGGAGCTCCTCGAGATCGAGCTCGACGTCGACCGGGACCGAGTACGACACGACGTGCAGGTTGCACTCGTCGGTGTCGAGTACCCGCCCATTCGGCCCGTCGAGGGTGGCCCGGACGAGGTTCCACTCCTTCGGTACCGTCCAGTCGAGGACCGGCGTCCCCGACGGGACCTCGTGGCGCTCCCAGCCGAACCGATCCCCGAGCGCGTCGGCGACCGGGGCCAGCTCCTCGGCGATCAGGTCGAGGGTGGCCCGAACGCCGTCGCCGGTGATCGACCGGCACAGCGGGAAGGCTCGCTCGATGAACCGGCGCATCGGCTCCGGTCGCCCCTGATCCTGCATGTCCGATTCCTCCCGGTCGATCGTCGTCATCGTCGCGTCCGCCCTCCGTGGCTCAGCCGCCGACCGGGGCCCCGGTGCGGTGTCGGCGGTACCAGTCGACGGTGGCGGCGAGCCCCTCGGCCAGGGTGGTCGACGGAGCCCAGCCGAGCTGGGACCTGGTGCGGTCGACGTCGGCGGCCCTGACCACCTCGTCGCTGCGGTCGGCCATCGAGCCGAAGCGGGGCTGGGCCGGCGAGCCCGTGGTCGCGACCAGCGTCTCCACGACCTCTCGGATCGAGTGCAGGGCCCCCGTACCGAGCGGAACCGGCGCCGTCGGCACCGGGTCGGCCAGGCAACAGCGGGCCACGCCTTCGGCCACGTCGCCGACG
>JBCCVL010000005.1:0-61752 GCA_039195375.1 Actinomycetota bacterium | reverse complement strand
GTCGGGCTGGGCCTGGACGGCGCTTGCGGCCGGGGTCTGGGGCAGGCCACGGAAGATCTGCAGCCCGAGCACCGCTGGTACGGGGACGACCGTGGTCGTCGTGACCTGGGCGGCGGCCGTCGTCGCCGGGGCGGCGGTGGTCGACGGCGGTGGCGTCGTTGGAGGCGCGGTCGTCGGTGGCGTCATCGTCGGGGGCGTCGTCGACGGGGGCGCGGTCGTGGTCGTGTTCTCGATCACGGTCGGCAGCACGGTCGGCTGGGGGCAGCCGTCGTCGTTGAGGCTGAGGCTGGCGTTGTCGGCGCCGACACAGGGGTCGGGGATCCCGGTGGTCGGGACCGTCACCTCGCTCGGCAGCGTGGTTGTCGTGGTCACCTCGGGGCAGTCGGTCGTGGTCGGGCCGCCGACCGAGACCAACGGGGCCGTTGTCGACGAGGACGGGGCCGTTGTCGACGAGGACGGCGCCGTCGTGGTGGTCGTGGCCTCCGGGTCGGGGCACGAGTTGCCGACGATGATCGGCGCGCCGGTCGTACTGCAGTCGACGCTGATCTCGAACCCCATGCTCGACACCTGGTGGGGCCCGAATCGGAGCTGTGCCAGCAGGGTCGGACCCATGACGATCTGTGCGGTGAGGTCACGATCGCCGTCCGGCTGGGCTTCGACGTCACCGATGACCGTCTGGACGTCGTTCGTCGTGATCAGGATGTCGTTGCCGGGATGGACGGAGAACTGGTTCTCGACGTGGACCTCGAGGGTGCAGAGCTGGCCGATCTGGGCTGCCTCGACGTCGACCTCGGCCAGGACCTGGACCGACCCCTCCTCGCCGAACAGCACACGCTCCTCGATGATCGAGATGCGCTCGCCGGCAGACGCCGGGAGCACCCCGAGCATGGCGAAGATGAGCACCGTTGCGGAAACGGCGCCGAGGAAGCGGCGGTGTGCGGCGGGCACGAGGCGATGGTAGCGCGGCAGGTCCCGCATCATTTTCCTTTCAGACTGAGATCAGTCGGTCGCATCGGGCGGCCCTCGTGGCTGGTTGTCTCCGACGTCCGGTGATGTCGGGAAATCGGCCGGCGCAGGGCGCTCGAGCACGAGCGGACGCCCGACTCGCGGCGAGGGAACGGCGTCCGGAGCCGCCTCGACGATGCCGCCGTCCGTGTCGACCGCAACGGTCTCGCCGTCGACCGCGCTTGCGGTTCCCGGGTCGGGCGGACCGACCTCCAGCGATGGCGTGATGGCCGGGTCGGCGACGTCGAACGGATCGGGGATCTCGCTCGGGTCGCGCTCGACCACCAGCGGGGTACCGATGTCGATCCGGGGATCGATCGCCGGGCTCGGCGCCGGCTCGGTTGTCGTCCGGTCGGGGATCAACACGATCGCGCCGGCGGCAACGACCAGCCCGGTACCGACGGCGACGGCAAGCAGGCTCCGGCCGCGGAGGCTCGGCCCGACGGCCTGGCCCATCCGGTCGAGTCGGCTGGCGACCTCACTGCGGCGGAGGGCCAACGAGGCCCGCAGCAGGTCGAGGTCGACCGCCTTGAGCGGGATCCCGGTCCCCGGCTCGACATCGAAGTGGCGATGAACCAGCGACAGGTACTGCAACAGGTTGCGGTCGGCAGCCGGGATGCTGCGGGGGCGCCGGCTTCGACGGAGGCGGAGCAATCCGGCGTCGAGGTCGATCTCGATCGTCGCCCCGGCGAAGCGGCGCGAGGGGGGCGGGATGTGATAGCGGTCGAGCAGCTCGGCCAGCTCGGCGTCGTCGAGGTCGTGGCGGCCGGACTCGACGGCCTCGATCCGCTCGACGTCGAATCCGCTGAGCCGGCTCAGCTCACCGAGCTCGACCCCGGCGTCGGCGCGGGTGGCGACGAGCAACTCGCCCAGGGATGCGGTCGCCGTCATCGGCAACACCCCGAGTTCCGCCATGGTCCGCATGGCCTCTTCTTCGGAGTGGTGTCCCGACGGCTTGAGCGAATCGAGGAGCGGGATTCAGGAAGCGTGCCGGTGGGCCGATGGAGGGCCAGCAGCTCCACGCTCGATGACCTCAGGAGTGACCGTGACCGACCAGTTGACCGCCACCGACATCAGCCGGGTCCTGGTGGCCGAAGACGATCCGCACGACCAGATGCTGTTCATCATGGCGGCCGAGGACGCCGACGCTGCGCTGAAGCTCGAGTTCATGCCGAACGGCGAGGAGTTCATCACCGAGCTCCGGCGCATGGCCTCAGACGATGCCCTGCCGACGATGGCGGTGCTCGACATGCGCATGCCCCGCATGAGCGGCCACGAGGTGCTCGACATCCTCAACGACGATCCCCGGATCTGCCCGGCCGAGGTCGGGGTGTTCAGCACCTCGCACCGCGAGCAGGACGTGCAGACGAGCCTCGACAAGGGTGCGGCGTGGCACGAGGTCAAGCCGAGCAAGTTCGAGGAGCTGGTGGCCTTCATCCGCCGCATCGACGAGCGCTGCCAGGAGCTGCGACAGCACGCCTAGCCGAGCGGACCGCTTCGGCGGACCGGCCGGCAACGACAGCGTCGTGCGGGCGCGCCGACCGAGGCACCCGATGGTGTCGTCGGGGTCCGGGCCCCGTCGCTCGCCTCGACGACACGGGCGACGGGGCGCCGAGGTTCGCCTGGCAGTGGCCGGCATGCCCGGGTGACGGCCTCGGGCGGTCACCCGCTCAGTCGAGGTCGGCGGCGGGGAGGCGGAGTCGGAAGGCGGCACCCTGGCCGGAGGGTGGGTCGACGGCGGCCAGGGTTCCGTCGTGCAGGTCGGCGACCCGGCGGCAGAACGCCAGGCCGAACCCGAAGCCGTCCGACCGGCCGCTGTCGACGCGCTCGAACAGATCGAACACCCGCTCCCGGAACTCCGGCTCGATGCCGAGGCCGTTGTCGGCGATCGTCAGCTCGACCATCTCACCCCGCTGGGCAAGCGAGAACGTGATCTCCGGGCGACGGTCGGGGTGCCGGTACTTCAGGCTGTTGTGCACCATGTTGAGGACCAGCTCCTGGAACAGGATCGGGTCGGCGGCGATGGTGCCGTCATGGAGGACCTCGAGCGTGGCCTCGGCCTTCTCCAGGTCGGCCAGCACGTAGACGCCGATGGCCTCGATGACGTCGGAGAGCTCCATCACCGTGCGGTCGAGGGTCTCGTTGCGCAGCGTCGACATGCGGAGCAGGCGCTCGATGAGCGACTCGATGCGTTCGAGGCTGCTCTCCAGGTACGAGGTCATCGGGATCGGGTCGGCGCCCATGATGATGGCGGCCTTCAGCCGATCGGCGAAGAGCCGAGCCGTCCGCACGGGAGCCCGGAGGTCGTGGGCCACAATCCCTGCGTACTGGTCGAGCTCGCCGTTGGCCTCCTGCAGCTCCGCCGCAATGCGACGGATCTGACCGTCGGCGAAGGAGCGGGCGAGTGCGTAGCGCAGGGCCCGGGCCAACGACTCGGCCATCAGCGAGTCCTTGACGAGGTAGTCCTGGGCGCCGCTCCGCAGCGCCAGGACCGGGATCGTCGGGTCGTCGTTGCCGGTCAGCACCACTACGGGGGCCTGCCCGGCCGAGCTGACGACCCGCTCAACCACCTCGATGCCGTCGGCGTCCGGTAGTCCGAGGTCGCAGAAGACGACGTCCGGTCGTGACCGGCAGAGCGCACGCTCCAACTGGACCAACTCGGGGAAGACCGAGATGCGGACGTCCGCCGTCCAGGCCTGGCGCAGCGTGCGGCACAGCAGCTCCGCGTCCTGGGCGTCGTCTTCCAGCACGGCGACGTCGAGCGAGGGGGTGGCCGTCTCCGCACCCAGGACCAGCTCACCTCCGACCTGATCCAGAAATGTCATCGGCGCAGACCCCTTCCAGTCATGCGGTACCCATCGGCCGCAACCTCGTGGTCTGTACGCTTTCGGCGATCGAAGTCGCGGTCGACGCCGCGTGGTCGTTGCCCGTCCGCCGGACGGCTGACCAGGTGGCCGTTTCCGGTGGCCGGTCAGGCGGCGACCGGCAGGCGGATGCGGCTCTCGAGACCCGGTCCGTCAGGCGGCGAGCCGAGGGCGATCGTCCCCCGATGGAGCTCGACGATGCGGCGGGCGAAGGCCAGGCCGAAGCCGAGGCCGTCCAACGACGGATCGAGGCGCTCGAACAGACGGAAGACCCGCTGCCGGTACTCGGGCTCGAGGCCGACACCGTTGTCGCCGACGGTGATCGCGCTGGTCGAGCCGATGGCCTCGGCGCTGATCCGAACGACGAGCGGCCGGTCGGGCGACCGGAACCGGATGCAGTTGTTGACCAGTTCACGGAGCAACGCCCGCAGCAGGGCCGGGTCGGCCAGGACCACCCCGTCCCGGACGACCTCGATCGTGGCCCCGCCGAGCTCGGGGCCACCGAGAAGGTCGCCGGTGGCGTCGGACACGGCCACCGACAGAGGTTCCTCGATCGGCCGCACGTCGCCCTCCCGCAGCGTGGCCAGTCGCAGGAGCCGCTCGATCATGGTCTCCATGCGGTCCAGGCCGGTGTCGAGCGCCGCAGCCATCGTCATCGCCTCCTCCCCGGGGTCGGCGAGCGCGACCAGCCGGTCGGCGAACAGCCGGCTGGTCCGGAGCGGGGCCCGGAGGTCGTGGGCCATGATCCCGAGGCACTCCTCCAGGTCTGCGTTCGCCACCTTCAGTTCGAAGGCCAACTGGCGGACTGCCTCGTCCGAGCGGGACCGGGCCATCGAGTAGCGGAGGGTGCGGCCGAGCAGTTCGGCATCGTAGGCGCCCTTGATCAGGTAGTCCTGGGCCCCGAGCTCGAGCGCCAGCACCGGGAAGACCGGGTCGTCCGAACCGGTGAGGACGACCACAGGGGTCGGCCCGGCGAAGGTGACGACCCGGCGGAGCAGATCGATGCCGTCGCCGTCTTGGACGGCGAGGTCGGTGAAGATGACGTCGTGGTGGAGCCTGCGGAGCCCGTCCTCCAGGTCGGTGAGTCGCTCGAAGGTCCGCACGTCGACGCCGGCCGGCCAGGCCGTGGCCAACGCACGTGTGATGGCGGCGACGTCGACCGCGTCGTCCTCCAACAGAGCGATGCGGAGGCTCGTGTCGTCGACCGAGAGGGCTCGCGGCACCGGGGAGTCGAGGTCCGGGGCTGCGCCGGCTGGATCTGCGAAGGCCATGTTCCGGGTGTATCGGACTGTGCGGTCGTGGGCTGTAGGGCCCAGTGGCACGAACATCGGGCCCAGGGCTGGATGCCCTATCGGCCGGGCCCCGCGGCCGAGGGATCAGCTGCGGTGGTACCGCCAGCCGCCGTCGAGCATCACGAGGCGGTGGCGAGGGCCGTCGCCGTCGGCGTCACCGCCGTCATAGGCGATGTCGCCGGCCCAGGCGATGGTCATCGGCTCCCTGGCGATGGGGCGGGTGCGGAATTCCTCCGGCTCCTGACCGGACGCCCACGTGATGGCCGAGGCCGCGGTCTCGTGGCCCTCGAGTTGGGTGAGGGTGACCCAGGTCGGTGGGACGAGCTCGATCTTGCCATCCGCATGGTCGGCGAGTGCGGCCGCCGGCCGGTACCAGCGGTCCTCGTGGATCTCGCCGTGGTCGATGGCGACGTCGCCTGACGGCGCGGTCGTGGCGAAGAACCAGGTGGAGAAGCGCCGGCGGGGTCCTCGGGTCGGCGCGGCCGGCATCTTGGGCGGCACCCAGTACGACCAGGTCTCGAGGCGGTCACCGTCGATGGTCAGGCCGGTCTCCTCGTCGACCTCCCGCACCGCGGCCAGTTTGGCCGAGGCGAGGCCGTCGCCGGGGACCAACTCGTGATCGTCGACCCGCCCGCCGGGGAAGACCCAGGCCCCGCCGAAGGCGATCTTCGAGTTGCGGCGGAGCATCAGCACCTCGAGCCCGCCCTCGCCTGGGGCGTCCCGCAGCAACAGCACGGTGGCGGCAGGGATCAGCTCGGGGTCGTCCTCGATCACGGGGGCAACGGTACCCGGGAGGGGCCTGGCGGTCAGGTTGGGACGCCCCGGTTGGGCCCGACCGTCAGCCGAGGAGGCTGGCGATGGCCCAGATGGACACGGTCGTGCCGATGGCGATCTGGATCAACGAGCGGCCGAGTGGCGGGCGTGCGAGCTCGCCTTCGGGCACGTCGGTCCGGGGCCGAGCGAGGGCGGCGAGCGTGCCGAGTGCGAGCGCACCGCCGATGGCCAGCGTCAACATCGGCAGCAGGTCGTCTCCGAGGAAGTTCACGGGCCTCCGGATTTCTCGCTCAAGGTTTCGTTTGGTCGAGACGATGCTAGTGATACCGGTGGTCATCACCCCCACCGGGACGGGGAAGTCGAGTGGGAGGCGTCTCTCCTCCACACGCATCGCCACGGTACCCTCGGGTACCGACGCCCGGCGCCTTCCGCTCGCTCCCCATCAAGCCCCGGCCTCCGGTCGGGGCTTCGTCGTTCCCGGCGACGGACCCGGCGACGACACCGGTTGGCCACGGCCGACGGTGGCCGCCCGCTCACCCTAGAAGTCCTCGGGTGGAGGCGGCGAGCCCGACCCCGATCCGTCGGCCGGCGGGCCGGACGGGACGGATCTGGCCATGTTGTCGAATCGGGTGTACTGGCCCCGGAACGCGAGCTTCGCCTTGCCGGTCGGACCGTTCCGGTGCTTGGCCACGATGACCTCGGCCACGCCACGGTCGGGTGACTGGTCGTCGTAGACCTCGTCGCGGTAGAGGAACATCACGACGTCAGCGTCCTGCTCGAGCGAGCCCGATTCACGGAGATCGGACAGCATCGGGCGCTTGTCGACCCGCTGCTCCAACTGGCGGTTGAGCTGGGCCAGGGCCACGACCGGGGCCTCCAGCTCGCGGGCCAGGATCTTGAGGTTTCGGGAGATCTCCGACACCTCGACCTGGCGGGACTCGGCGTTGGCCCGCCCGGTCATCAGCTGGATGTAGTCGACGACCACCAGCCCGAGGTCACCGACTCGGCTCTTGAGCCGGCGGGCCTTGGCCCGGATCTCCATGACCGAGGTGTGTGGGTTGTCGTCGATGTAGATCGGGGCCTCGGCCAGCCGGCCGACGGCGTGGCTGATGCGGTTCCACTCGGGCTCCTCGATCCGTCCGGTCTTCACCCGACTCGAATCGACGAGCGCCTCCGAACACAGGATCCGCTGCGACAACTCGAGCTGACTCATCTCCAGCGAGAAGAACAACACGGGCTTCTGGTCGGCCATCGCCGCATTGGCGGTCATGCCGAGGGCAAAGGCGGTGTTGTGGGTCGGGATCATCTCCCGACCGGCGAGGTACAGGTGGTTCGGCGAATCGACGGTGATGCACTGCACCGGCACCGTCTTCACCTGGCGGACGTCGACGATCGTGCGCCACCGCGTGCGGCTGTGCGGCCGATCGACGACCGTCTGGGCCTCGACGTTCCTGGCCAGGCGGAACACTGGCTCGGGGGGCCAGAAGTCCAGCGTCCACACATGGGTCCCGGCGTTGCTGACCTCGCGCCGGAGCTGGCCGGCCTTCATGCCGAGCGACAGGACGAGCTCGCGGGCGTCGGACACGAGACGATGGTTGGGCAGGGAGAGCTGGCAGGTCGTCTGGCCGTCCACGACGCACCCGTCGGTGTCCATCAAACCCTGGAGCAGGGCCAGTCGCTGCTTGAATCCGGCCCGCAGATAGGTCGACGGGATGTGCTGGTGAACGGGGTCGGTCGACCGGGGCGGTTCCCACAGGCCACACGCTCGGAGCCGGCGGGCGAACTGCGACAAGCGACGGCCGCCCGTGTGGTGCTCGGGGTCCGGGTCGGCGTCTCGGGGCGATCGGATCGCATACGTACCGGCCCGACCCGATCGCTGGTGTGGCGTCGGCTCCAGCTCCCAGCCGTCGGCGACGAAGGCATCGACGAGCTCGCCGTCCATCGTGGTGATCCGCGGTTCACCGGTGTGCCCGTCGCCGAGCCAGCAACCGAGGAGGTAGGGGTCGAGCGGCAGCTCGACCTCCGGCAGATCGAGCGCCTCGGCCACCGGCACGTTATGGTTGGGGCGCCGGTCACGGCCGATCCTGACCGTCGCCGCGAGTTCTCGGGTCGTCCGCGTGGCCGGCTCGGCCGACCTGTCGCTCTGGTCACGGTCCAGCTCGGGGCGGCTGGTCGGATCCCGCTGCGCTCGGTGCCAGCGTTCACGCCTCGACGTCCACGCCCGGTCGTCGTAGGTCAACCACTGGTGCTCGGCATCGGCGACGATGATGGAGCCGTCGTCGAACGTGACCTCGTAGCACTCATGGTCGACATGGATCGGGCTCTTGTAGGTGACCGTGGTCGGCGACCCGCGCTCGTCGATGACCTCATCACCGACGGCGACCCCGCCCATCGTCGTCCACCCGGTCGGGGTCGGCAGCGGCGTATCAAGGGCCAGCGCCTTGCCCATCGCAGGCCTGGCCCCGACGACGTAGAGCGCGTTCGGCTGGAGGCCGGCGAGCAGTTCGTCGAGGTCGAGGTAGCCGGTGCTGGTTCCGGTGATGGCCTCGCCCCGCTCGTAGAGCATCTCGAGTCGGTCGAGGTTGGCCGACAGCAGGTCCTTGATCTGGGCGGTGGTGTTGGTGACCCGACGCTGGGCCACCTCGAACATCCGGGCCTCGGCCTCGTCGATCGCCTTGATGACGTCGTCGGGGACGCCGTAGGCCATCTCGGCGATCTCGTTGCTGACCGTGATGAGCCGGCGGAGCAGGGCGTGCTCCTCGACGATCTTGGCGTAGTGGGCGGCATTGCTGATCGCCGGGGTCGACGCCTGGAGGTCGAGCAGCAGCGCCGGTCCGCCGATCTCCTCCAGCAGGTTGGCCCGCTGCAGCTCCTCGGCGACGGTGACCACGTCGACCGGCTGGCCAGCGCCGTAGAGACCCATGATCGCGTCGTAGAGGTGACCGTGGGCCGGCTTGTAGAAGTGGTCGGGATCGATGGTCTCGACCACCTCGGCGATCGCCTCGCGCGACAGCAGCATCGCCCCGAGCACCGACTCCTCGGCCCGCAGATTGCTCGGGGGGACCCGAGTCGGGGTCACGGGGCGCGGGGCGTCGGACATCACGTCATCCTGGTCGGGCCGGTTTGTGGATCGCTAGACGCCAAACCTGTTGGCAACCCACCGCTCCCTGTTGGCAACCTGTGCATTGTCCCCTCCCGAGCGGTGGACAACGACGCTGCCCACAGCTCCGCCAAATGCTGTGGACAACTGATCGTCGACGTGCTCAGTCCTGTGGAAGACCAGTGGATGACTGTGGAAACCTACGATTCGGGCGCGACGAACCAAGCGGCCTGACGCCGCTCGATCCGCCTGCGGTCGGGTTGATCCGGCCGGTCCGCCGCTAGGCGGCGACGACCGTGACCATCATCGGGAACTCGACCTCGGCATGGGCCTTCACCGTGACGGTGTGGGCGCCGACGCTCCGGATCGACTCATCGAGCTCGATCATCTTGCGATCGAGCTCGACCCCGGTCTGGTCCTGGATGGCAGCGGCCAGGTCGGCCGACGTCACCGAACCGAAGAGCTTGCCCTCGGATCCGGCCCGGGCCGAGACCTCGATCGGTCGGGAGACGAGCACCTTGGCGATCTCCTCGGCCGCCTCACGCTCCTTGGCGTTGCGCAGCTGCCAGGTCCGCTTCATGGCCGAGGCCTGGGCCTCGACCCCGGCGCTGGCCTGCTGGGCCAGCCCCTTCGGGATCAGTGAGTTGCGGGCGTAGCCGTCGGCCACCTCGACCAGGTCACCCCGGTTGCCGAGGCCGGGAACGGTCTCGTGCAGGACGATGCGCATCTCAGGCCTCCGCCATGCTCTCGTCGGTCGTCACCTCGACGCCCTCGACCTGAGCCGCTGCCTCAGCCGGCGACTCGGCGGCCTGATCGCGACCCTCACCGGGTCCGCGATCGCCACGGTCACCGCGATCGCCACGGTCACCCCGATCACCGCGGTCGCCGCGATCACCACGGCCCTCGCCCCGCTCGTCACGGCGGCCGCCGCGACGCTGGGTCGTGACCCGGCTGGTGTACGGCAACAGGCCCATCTCGCGGGCGTTCTTGACCGCCCGGGCGATCTCCCGCTGCTGCTGGGAGTCGTTGCCGGTCACCCGCCGCGACCGGATCTTGGCCCGGTCGGACATGAACCGCTTGAGCATGTCGACGTCTTTGTAGTCGACGTAGGTGACGCCCTCCGTGACGAGGGGACTGATCTTCTTCTTGCCCTTTCGCCCGATCGGCTTGGGCTTGGTGCGCTTACGCGAGCTCGACTTCGCCATTAGAACGGCTCCTCATCGGGGTTGTACGGGGGGGCGCTCCCAGCCGGGGAGCCTCCGGGGCGGGGACCACCGCCACCGCCACCGCCGGCACCGGCGGGGCGTTCGTTTCGCATCACCTCGGCCGTGGCCCAGCGGAGGCTGACCGCCACGTCGTCAGCGACGATCTCGACCTTGGAGCGCTTCTCGCCCTCCTGGGTCTCCCAGCTGCGCTGGTCGAGGCGGCCGGCCACGGTCACCCTGGTGCCCTTGGCCACGGACTCGGCCACGTTCTCGGCCAGCTGGGCCCAGCACGTGATGTCGAAGAAGGAGACCGCCTCCTCCCACTCCTGGGTCTGCCGGTTCTGCCACCGTCGGTTGACGGCGATGCCGAAGCTGGCGACGGCCTGCCCGGATGGGGTGAACCGGAGCTCCGGTTCACGGGTTGCGTTACCGGTGACGGTCACCGTGTTGTCGATTGCCATGGGTCAGTCCCTCTCAGGCGCTGGCGCCGGCCAGGCCCCGACGATGAGCTTCGTCGAGGGGCAGACGCACGATCTTGTGGCGGATCACTTCATCCGCGAGCCGCAGAACTCGATCGAGCTCGTTGAGCGCGTTGGGAGCCAGGAACTCCAAGACGACGTAGAAGCCTCGGTTGGCCTTGTTGATCTCGTAGGCGAACTCGCGAACGCCCCACTTGTCGAGCTTCTCGAGCGTGGCGCCCGCGTCCTTGGCCATGGCTTCGAGTCGGTTGACGAAGGTCTGGATGGACGACTCATCGGTGTCTTCGGTGAAGATCACCATGATCTCGTATGCCCTCACGGGGGGATACCTCCCTGTGGACCCGGGTGAACGCCCGGGGCTCCCGACCATCGGGAGCAGGGTGCCGGCCGGCGACAGCCGCCCGGTTGTCGGCCATCCGGACGGACCGGAGGGCCGGGGGGTGGTGTGAGGGCGCACGGACGAACCGGCGCAACACACCGCCACACAACCGTATCGGTCACACCCGGAATCGCCACGCCGACGAACCTAGCCAGGGGGTGTGACGGTGAACGGCCGGGGAATCGGCCGAGCGGGGAGTCAGCCGTCTGCCGGGGGCGCTGCGTCCTGGCCCTGACCGCCCTGGCCCGGCGTCGAGTCCTGGCCGGGCGCCGGGATCGTGGTCTCGATCGGGTTGCCGTCGAGATCGATCGGAATGCACGGATCGGTCGTCGGCGGTGCCGTCTGGGGCACCGTGGTCGGCGGCGGCTGGGTCGTCTCCGGCTGGTTGTTGTTGTTGAACGGGAACAGCCGCAACGACGGGGCGTAGCCGGAGGCCCTTGCGCCGTCCCCGACCAGCCCGTAGCCGACCACCCCGAGCGCCGACTCGTCATCGGGTGGCGCTGCGTCGGCGGCCTCGGTTGTCGTCGTCGACTGGTCGTCCGGCGGTTGGGTGGTTGTCGTCGTCTCCGCTGCGGTGGTCGAGGAGGAGTCCGGCGGCATCGACGACGTGGTCGAGGCGTTCGGGTCGGTGGTGTCGGTGGTGTCCGTCGACGAGGTGGCGTTCGGATCGGTCGTGGTCGTCTGGGCCGCCACCAACGCCGGGTCCGGCTCGGCGCAGTGCAGCAACGTGGTCAGCAGCTCGAGGCCCTGCACGCTCTGGTTGCCCGACGGGCCCTCGGTCGGCAGCTCGTCACACGGCGGCAGACCGGCGAGGGCGCCCATCGTGAAGTCGTGCCACAGCTCGGCCGGGATCTCCCCGCCGGTGATGTCGCCGTTGCCACGGGAGTTGTTGTACTCGTCGGTGCCGAACAGCTCGGCCATCGTCGGCCACTCGACCTCGTTCTCGACGTTCTCGGCGTCGTTCATGAACCGGGTCCGCTGATCGGCATCGCCCGGATAGCCGACCCACACCGACGTGGTCAGCCCGCACGTGAAGCCGGTGTACCAGGCGTGCTGGTTCCGCTGGGTCGTGCCGGTCTTGCCGGCCGACGGACGGAGGGTCTCGTCTTCGAGGATCAGCCTGGCCCGGCGACCGGTGCCACCGGTGACGACCCGCTCCATGGCCCCGATCACCTGACGGGCCACGGACGGGTTCAGCACCTGCTCGCCCTGACGGGTCGGGCTCGACCCTTCCCCGCAGCTGTCGGTCGGGTACCAGCACAGCACGTTGCCGTCGGCGTCCTCGATCCGCTCGATCAGGATCGGGTCGAGGCGGACGCCCTGGCGAGCGATGTTGGCGAACGAGCCGGCCATCTCCAACGGCGACACCGCATTGCCGCCGAGCACGGTCGACGGGCAGTCGAGCATCTCGGAGGTGATCCCCAGATCCTGCGCCATCTGCACCATCTGGGTGGCGCCGATGTCGAACATGATCTGGGCGAACACCGTGTTCGTCGACGACGCCGTGGCCTGGTACACGGTCCGGTGGGTCTCGACCGCCGGGTTGTTGCTGACGCCGCCCCGCACCTTCCAGTTGGCGCACTTGCCCTCGGCGTCCTGGGGGTACTCGATCGTGAAGGGGGCCTCGTAGTACGAGTCGGGCGAGAACCCCTGGTCGATGAACTCGGCCAGGGCGAAGACCTTCATCTGGGAGCCGGCCTCGAAGCCCGAACCACCGCCCCGGGTGCCCATGGCCAGGTTGACCTGACTGGTGTCCCAGTCCGAGCCGCCCATCATCGCAACGACCTCACCATCGTTGTTCACCGCGACGAGCGAGCCGAGTGGCATGAACGGGTTGTTCGGGTCGAGCTTCGAGGTGACCGTCTGGTAGGCCAGGCGCTGCAGGTCGGGGTCGAGCGTGGTGTAGACCCGCAGGCTCTCGGTGAAGTACTGCCCGTTGGGGAACAGCTGGTCGAGCTGCTTGCGGACGGCGGCGACGAAGTACTCGCTGCCGTACTGGCTGCCCTTGACCTCGCCGATGCCGACCTCGGTGACCGGCGGCGGCAGCAACGTGCCCCACGGGTCGGCCGCGGCCTGGAGCTGCTGGTCTGCGGTGATGTAGCCCTCCTCGGCCATGAGGCCGAGGGTCACCGAGCGGCGGCGCTCGGCCTCGATGATGTCCTCCGACGCATCGGCCCGACTCGGGTTCCGCAGCAGGCCGGCGAGATAGGCGGCCTCGGGCAGGTCGATCTCGCCGACGTCCTTGTCGAAGTAGATGCGGGACGCGGCCTGCACGCCGTAGACGCCTCGACCGAAGTAGGCCCGGTTGAGGTACCGCTCGAGGATCAGCTGCTTGGCCGCCTCGGTGGTGCCGAGCTCCTCGGTGAGCTCCTGCTCGAGCTTCATCGCCCGCACGATCTCGCGGGCCTTGCGGGTGATCTGGTCGGCGTCGTCCTGGGTGGCGAGCTTGATGTACTGCTGGGTGATCGTCGAGCCGCCCTGGAGGCTGCCGCCGCCGTCGGTCAGCTCACGCTTGCCGACCTGGTAGGCGGCCCGGAGCAGACCGCCTGGGTCGACGCCGCGGTGCTCGAAGAAGCTCTTGTCCTCGGTGGCGACGACGGCCTGCACGACGACCTCGGGGATCTCGGCGTAGTCGACCACGACCCGGTCCTCGCCCTCGGCCGCCAGCTCGTTCGCTGCGTTCTCGGGGCCGCAGTCACGGAGGACCTCACCGGTGCAGATGTAGGTGGTCTCGATCAGCTCGTCGAAGTTGTCCTCGGTCAGCTCGACCTGGCTGGCGAAGGCCCAGACGCCGCCGAAGGCGACAGCCATGACCACGGCGATGACGAAGAAGAACCGGCGGAACCGCCAGAACGGGTTGCGCCGCCGGTTCCGGGGCGAGACGGGGCCCGAGAGCGGGCCGGGAGGAGGTTGGACATGCACGATTCGTACAGCTCCAGCGAGGGGGGATGTTCCGTTGGCAGATGGACCGCCGATCTGCGAGACCTACCAGCCTACGGGGCGAACCGAGCCGCAGGGGCTCGGGTCGGTCGGCGCCCGCCTAGCGCCGGGCCGGGATCCCGTAGGACTCACGCAGATGGTTCCACCAGCACGATGTACACACTTCTACCAGGTAACAGGTGGCCGGTTTACCGCGGGTCCGCAGTTTTTGCATCTCGGCCAGGCTGGCCACCACCCGCCCCGCCTTTGGCAGCCCCGACCCGAAGGCGAAGGCGACGGTGACCAGATCGTCGGCGTCGCAGATGGGGCACGGCTCGTTGGCCGGGACACCGCAGGAGTGGGCGACCCGCCGCAGCTCGGGCTGGGCGTCGCACACCTCCTCATCGGTCCGGTGACCGCGGGCGTGGGCCTCGACGAGGCGCTGGCGGGCCAACCGGTAGCTGACGACACCGGTCGCGTCGTCGGACCGACCACCTGGTCGAGTCCTGGCCGAGCGGCTCGGTTCTCCAGTCACAGCAGACCAGCGTAGCGAACGGCGGCCGGCCAGGTCCTGTCGACCCCGGATGGCGGGCCCGCATCGGACCACCAGGCCTGGCTGCGGTCGACGGGCGGACGCCGATCCGTTCCCCGCGGCTCAGGACCGGTTGCGCCACCAGTCGACGAGCTCGGCCCTGGCCTGGCCCGGGTCGAGCGGACCCCGCTCGATGCGCAGCTGGCGGAGATGGCTCAGCGCTCGACCGACCTCGGGACCGGGTGAGAGGTCGAGCAGTTCCATCACCTCCGCCCCCGACAGTGGCCCGTCGAGATCGGTCAGGTCCTCGTTGGCGGCGAGCCGGTCGATCAGCTCGACGAGCTGGCGGACCCGCTGGTGGTCGGCCTCGCCGACCTCGACCAGGTTGATGGCCAGGCTGGCGGCGCCGACGAGACCGTCAACGCCGACGTCGGCCGCCAGGCGCCGCACGGTGGCGGGACCGGGCTCGCCGCCGAGCCCGATCTCCACGGCACGGAGCAGATGGTCGGTGCGGACCGTCTCGGCCTTCGAGTAGCGCAACCGCCCGAGCTCGGCGGTCGCCTCGGCCCGGACCGGCCAGAGCAGGCCGGCCCGGCGAACGAGCACCTGGGTTGCGCCGACGGCGGACCCGGCGGTGTCGGTCGGACCGGAGGGCGGCGGCTCGACCGAGGCGAGGGCGATGGCCCGATCGTGGACCTCGGCGGCGACCGAGCCGAGCGTCGGCACCACGTGATCGAGGAGGCCGGTCCGGCGCAGGAACTCGAAACCGGCTCGGGGCCTGGCCACGGCGAGGAGCCGCTCGAGCTCGTCGGCGACCCGCTCGACCGAAACGATGTCGAGCCGCGAGGCGAGCTCGGTGGCCGCGGCGACGAGGTCGGGGGTCGGGGTGAGGCCGAAGCGGGCGATGAATCGGGCGGCCCGCAGCATCCGCAGCGGGTCGTCGGTGAACGAGATCTCGGCCGACAGCGGCGTGCGCAGCAGCCGGTCCCGCAGATCGACGAGGCCACGATGGGGGTCGTGCAGCTGGCCGCCGGGAAGCTCGATGGCGGCGGCGTTGACCGTGAAGTCCCGCCTGGCCAGGTCGCCGGCGATGTCGTCGCCGAAGCTGACCACCGGCTTGCGGGAGTCGGGGTCGTAGGCCTCGGCCCGGTGGGTGGTGATCTCGATGGCCCGACCGCCGACCCGGGCCCCGATCGTTCCGAAGCGCTCACCCTGGGCCCAGATCACATCGGCCAGTGGTTCGAGCAGGGCCTTGATCTGCTCCGGCCTGGCGTCGGTGGTCAGGTCGACGTCGTTGCCGGGTAGGTCCGTGCCCTGCTCGCTGGCCAGCAGCAGGTCGCGGACGACGCCACCGACGAGGAACAGCCGGTGCCCGGCATCGGCGAACCGCTCGGCCACCGGGGTGACGACCGCGGCGACCTCGTCGAGCCCGGCCAGTGATCCGTTCCCGGTCACGGCCGGCACCCCCGCAGCGGGCGCGCCGAACCGACCGGGGGGCAGGTCCGTCGCCGTCGAGATCCGGTCCTGGCACAGGCCGCAGGTCCGTTCGTCACCACCTCCGGTTTAGCCGCTGGCGCCGACGAAACCACGATGAACGTCTCCGGCCATCGCGCCAGACTGCGCGATCGGCCACGTGCCAACGGTCACCCGCCCAGAGGTTGCGTATTGTTCGACGCTTGCGTACTATTCTTAGCAGCTGGCCGGTAGCGCCAGACCCCCCTCCAACGAGCGAACCGCAAGGAGCCCACCATGACCATGATCGAGACCGCCAAGGATCTCCAGGCCCGTTACCTCGACGGCGTCAAGACCGCCCAGGAGCAGATCGTCTCCTACAACGAGCGCATCGCCGACACCGTCTCCGGCGCCCTCCCCGAGTTCCAGACCCCGCTCGCCGAGTACCTCCCCTCGCCGGCCGAGGTCGTCGAGACCTACTACGCCTTCGTCGGCGAGATGTACGAGGCCAACAAGGAGTTCGCCTCCCGCATGGTCGCTGCCTGGGAGCGGACCGAGGACGCCCCCGCCGCCAAGGAGACCACCAAGGCTGCGGCCAAGAAGGCCACCAAGAAGTAGTTCCCGTGGCGACCTCAACCGGCGGCGCCGGCAGGAAGCCCAAGAAACCGTCTCAGCCCGGGGTGTCCTACCCCGGGCTCGAGCAGTTGGGCGACTTCATCCGGGCCCAGCGCAAGATGCTCGAACTCAGCCAGCGGGAGCTGGCCAAGCTGATGGAGGTCTCCGACCCCTACGTCAGCCAGCTCGAACGGGGCATGCACGAGCCCTCCGTCCGGGTGCTCAAGGCCCTGGCCGGCGCGCTCAACGTCCGGGCCGAGACGTTGCTGTCCTACGCCGGCCTGCTCGACCCCGACCAGGCCAGCACCACGGTCGTCGAGGCCATCCAGGCCGACCCCCACCTCACCGACGATCAGAAGACCACACTGCTCAGCGTCTACCAGAACTTCCGGGCGACCTCCGTCCCGGCCGGCGCCACCTCCGCGGCCGACGATGCCCTCGACTTGGAGCCGGACGGCGAGGCGGATGAAACTGGAGTCGATGAGAGCTGAGCTGGCTGCGGCGGTCCGGCTGGGCGCCCTCGACCCCGTCCTGAACGGGGCCAGGGCCCTCGGTGTGGCCCAATGGGGACCCGGGATCGCGGCCTCGGTCACGGCGGCGGCCGTGCGCCACCCCAGGCGGGTGGCGATCATCGACGACGACCGCGAGACCGACTACCGGTCGCTCGACTGCCGGGCGACGAGCCTGGCCGCGCACCTCCGCCGCCGGGCCGCCGGTGGCTCGGTCGGCATCCTGGCCCGCAACCACGCCGGGTTCCTCATCGCCCAGGTGGCGGCCGAGCGGGCGGGTGTCGACCTGCTGCTGCTGTCCACCGCCCTCCCGGCCCCGAACCTGCGCGAGGTGGTCGAGCGGGAGGAGATCTCGGTCCTCGTCGCTGACGTCGAATTCGAGGAGCTCCTCGGCGACGCCGCACTCGACAGTCCCGTCATCTGGGCCGACGGCCCCCGCAGCGACGACGACTCGCTCTGGTCGATCTCGTCGGCCAGACGGCTCTGCTCACCGCCGTCCCGTCGGTCCCGCCTGGTGCTGCTCACATCGGGCACCACCGGACCGCCGAAGGGGGCCCGTCGCACCAACCGGGCGCCCCGGATCAGCGAGTTCGGGCTGCTGACCCGGATCCCCTACAAGACCTCCGAGACCTACTACGTCGCTCCGCCCCTGTTCCACGCCTGGGGCCTCAGCCAGGCCACGATGGCGCTCGCCACCGCGTCGACGCTCATCCTGCGTCGCCGGTTCAACGCCGCGGCCACCATCGAACTGCTGGCCGAGCGGGAGGTCGATGTGCTGGCGGTCGTTCCGCTGATGCTTCGCCGGATCCTCCAGGACGACGCCGGCCACCTGACGATCAACCGGCCGCGGCTCGTCCTGTCGAGCGGCAACGTGCTCTCGGGCTCGTTGGCCACCGAGTGGATGGACGCCAACGGCGACCACCTCTACAACATCTACGGCTCGACCGAGGCCGCTCTCGGTACCGTCGCCGACCCGGTCGACCTCCGGGCCGCCCCCGGCACCGTCGGCCGCCCGCCCCGCGGCGTCACGCTCAGCATTCTCGACGGCAAGGGCATGCCGGTGACGCGGGGTCGCTCGGGGCGGGTGTTCCTGTCGAGCGCCATGCAGTTCAGCGGCTACACCGATGGCAGCGACGGTGATCGGTCCGGCACGATGCTCGCCACCGGCGACATGGGTTGGGTCGACGACGACGGGCGCCTGCACGTCCGGGGCCGAGCCAACGACATGATCGTGACCGGGGGCGAGAACGTCTACCCGAGCCGGGTCGAGGAGATCATCGACCGCCTGCCCGAGGTCGAGCTGACGGCGGTGGTCGGGGTCGACGACGACGAGTACGGGCAGCGGGTCGTCGCCTTCGTCGTCCCCCGCAAGGGGTGGACGGTCGACACCGACCGGGTCAGGGACGCAACGGCCATCGAGCTGCCGAACTTCATGATCCCCCGCGAGGTCTTCGTGGTCGACGCCCTGCCGATGACGACCACCGGCAAGGTGATCCGCCACCGCCTGGCCGTCCTCGGCGACCGCGACCGGGTCTAGAGCTGGGCTGCTCCGCAGCCGACCTCGGGTTCGTCGCCGGCGTCCACCGGCGATGGCATCAGGCGCACTCGGCCTCGCCGACCGCGGCCGTGTAGGGGCCCACCTCGCCGAAGTCGACGAAGTGCTCGTCGGCGTTGAACACGTCGAGGTCGTCGAGCGTCGCCCCGATGGCCGCCGCCCCACCGGAGCGCTCGACCCATGCGGCGAACGCCTCGCCGACGTTGCGCTCACCGACGAACCGCTCGACGATCCGGACCACCGCAGCGGGGGCCGTCCTGGCCCCGATGCGACGGGCCTGGGCCCCGAATCGGATGGCCTCGTCGCCGACGTGGCCGCCGAGCATGAGCTGGTAGCCGGGAGCGGACCGACCGTCGACCCGACGCTCGACCCCGAAGAAGCCGATGTCGGCCACGTGGTGCTGGCCGCAGCTGTTCATGCAGCCGCTGATGTTGATGCGCAGCCCCGGCACCTCGCCGAGGCCGGCCTCCTCGAGCGCGTCCGTGACGGCGCCGGCCAGTCCCCTCGACTGGGTGAGGGCCAGGTTGCAGGTGTCGGCGCCGGGGCACGAGACGACGTCGCGGATCAGCTCGGCCCCGGGGGCGGCCATGCCGATGGCGTCGAGCGCCCGGTGGACGGCCGGGAGCTCGGCGACGTCGAGGTCGCGGAACACGACGTTCTGCCGGTTGGAGATCCGAACGGTTGCCCCGGTGCTGCGCTGGAGGTCGGCCAAGGCCCGGAACTGGTCGCCGGTGATGTCGCCGAGCGGGGCGTTGGCGTAGGCCGAGACGGTCCCGGCCGCAGCGCCCCGCACCACGTTGACCGACGCCCAGCGCTCGTAGCCGTCGCTCTCCACCGTGGCGGCGGCATCGTCGTCGTCCGGCCCGAGCTCGACGACTCGGCTCGACCCGGGCGAGGTCGGCGGCGGGGCGGCGCCAAGGGCAACCGGCGTCGCCCGTCCGGACCCGACCACGCCGGCCGGTGCCCGACCGTGGCCGATGGCGGTCGGCTCGATGTCGTCAGCCCGACCCGCCGGGGCATCGCCCCGCTCGGCGACGATCGCGGGGATCCCACCGGGCCACGAGGTCGAGGCGATCAGCGTGTGGCGGATGGCGAGCGTGCGGCGGCGGAGCTCGTCGATCCCGATCGTGTCGACCAGCCACTTCATCCTGGCCCGACGCTTGTTGTCGCGGTTGCCGGCCTGGTCGAACACCCGGAGCAGGCTCTCGATCGTCGGCAACAGCGCCTCCTTCGGGGTGAACTCCTCGAGGGCCAGCGCCGGATGGGGATTGGCCCCGAGCCCACCGGCCAGGTAGATCCGGAAGCCGGCCTCGGCTCCACCACCCGGGCGATCGACGGCGATCACGCCGACGTCGTTGAACATCGCCTGGCCGCAGTCGGTGGCGCAGCCGAGAAGTTGATCTTGAACTTGCGGGGCAGCCGCTGGGCGATCGGATTGCGCACGAAGTGTTCGTAGGTCGCCTCGGCCCAGGCGGAGATGTCGAGCACCTCGAACGGGCAGGCGCCGGCCAGGTGGCAGCCCTGCACGTTGCGGACCGTGTCACCGCAGGCCTCCCTGGTCGTCAGGCCGACCGAGGCGAGCAGCCGCATCACCTCGCCGACCTCGGTCAGCTGCACGTAGTGCATCTGGAGGTTCTGACGGGTGGTGATGTGGCCCCAGCGGCGGGAGTAGGCGTCGGCGAGGTAGCCGATCATGTCGAGCTGCTCGGCGGTGAGCGAGCCGTAGGGGACCTTGATGCGGACCATCTGGTTCGGCTCGCCCTGACGCTGCCCGTAGATGCCGTTGGTCAGGCGGTAGGCCTTGAAGACGTCGGCGTCGAGGTCGCCGGCCAGGTAGCGGGCGGTCAGGTCCTCCCACTTGCGGATGTCGTCGAGGAACGGCTGGGGGACCTCGTCGTCGGTCGGGACCGGTCGTCGCTCGATCGTGTGCTCGTGGCGCGCGGTGGTCGACTCGGTGACGGTCATGGACGGGTGCCTCCCGGTGCGGCGACGGTCACGACCGTCGTCTGAGCTGGCGTGGTCGGGTCGGGTGCGGACGCTCGGTCGGACAGCAGCGGCGCCGAGGTCGAGGCGACCGACGATCGTCCCGAGGCCGAGGCCGAGGCCGAGACCGAGTCCGAGGTCGACGCCTGGCTCGGGACCCACTCGGGCAGGTCAGCCAGGGCGGCCACCGGCCCGATGACGATCGTGGCCGGGGCCGGGACGTCGACCCGGTCCAGGCGCTCGAGCGTGGTCCGGACCGTTCGCTGGCCGGCGAGCGTGCCCGAGCCGACGACGGCGACCGGCTCGATCGGCCGGCGACCGTGCTCGATCAGCGTGGCAGCCAGTTCGGGGGCCCGGCCGACGCCCATCAGGACGACGAGGGTGTGGTCGAGCGCAGCGAGCGTGGGCCAGTCGACCCCGCTGCTGTCGTCTGCGGTTGACCCGGTGACGATCGTGACGCCGGCGCTGACCGTGCGGTGGGTGACGGGGATGCCTGCGGCGGCGGGGGCGGCCAGGGCGCTCGACACCCCGGGCACGACCTCGACGTCGATCCCGGCGACCCGGAGGTCGGCCGCCTCCTCGCCACCTCGGCCGAACAGGTAGGGGTCGCCGCCCTTGAGGCGGACGACGGTGCCGCCGCCCCGCCCCTCCTCGATCAGGAGGCGGTTGATGTCGGCCTGGGCCTGGTGGGACCCGCCGGGAAGTTTCCCGACGTCGACCAGGCGGGCCCGTCCGGCCAGCGCCAGCACCGCCGGGCCGACGAGTCGATCGTGGATCACCACGTCGGCCGCAGCGAGGAGACGATGGGCCCGCACGGTGAGCAGTTCGGGGTCGCCAGGGCCGGCACCGACCAGGTGGACGGTCATCGGGCCGGGACCCGAGTCGGGTCGCCGACAAGGGGGAGGTCGGCGACCCGATCGGATGGTGGCGCCTCCGACTCGAGCCCGAGGGCCGAGCGGAGGCGGGCGGCAGCGAGGCCGGACTGGCCACGGCGGAGCAGGTCGAGCAGGCCGGTCCGGGGTGGTGCGGACCCGCCGCCGTCGAGGGCGAGTGCCCAGCCGGGGTGCTCGCTTGTCCCGGTGCGGGCCCGGAGCTCACGGCGGGTGGCGGCCAGCAGCGCCGCCAGCTCGACCATGCCGTCGTCGAGGTCGACCTGATAGCGCCGACGGAGGAACGATGCCAGGGCCGGGCTGGTGCCGTCGGTGCCGATCGCAACGGTGACCGGCCCGGAGCGGGCCATGGCCGGCAGGAAGAACGAGCAGTTGGCGACGTCGTCGGCCGAGTTGACCCAGACCCCGGCGGCCTCGGCGTCGGCGTTGACCCCGGCGTCGATCGGGGCGACGCCGGTTGCGGTGACCACCAGCCGGTAGGCGGCGGCTTCGCCTGACCGGTACCGGCGCCGCTCCCACACCAGCCGGCCGGCGCCGGCAAGGTGGGCGATCTCTGGCGTGGCGTCCGGGGCGACGACCGTGACCCTGGCTGCGGTGCTCAGCAGCCGCTCGATCTTGCCGGTGGCGATGCGGCCGCCACCGACCACGAGGACCGGCCGGTCCCGGAGTCGGAGGTTGACCGGATAGGTCTCGGCGGCCGGGGCGGGTGGATCCGTCTGGCTCAGGCTCGGGCTCATTGTCGGCAATTATGATCAACTTAGTCGGGATTAGACAAGGGCCGATGGTGTGACCCTCGGCGCAGCACCTCCCGGCCGCTGCGCCGTCCCCGCTCAGCGGAGCCGGTCGGCTGCCGATTGGCACGGGTGATGTCCCCAGACGAGCTCGACCAGCTGCTCCGTCGGCCGGGAACGGTCATCATCGCCATCGAGGCGACCGGGGGTCGGGCCGTCCCGCTCCCGGCCGGACTGTCGGCCAACGCCGATCGTGTGCTCGACGTCGACTCCCCGCTCGACGCCCTGACCCCGGCGAGTCAGGGGCAGGCGGTCGTCGCCTTCGAGGAGGCGCGACGGACCGGTCGGGGCACCGCCGTCGTCCGCCGGGTCGGCGAGCCGGACGACCGCCGGCTCGACATCGTCGACGTCGAACAGGAGCACGACTGCTTCCTCGCCGTGCTCGGACCGGCCGCCGACGACGGCAACGGCGAGGTCGAGCGGGCGGCGCTCCCACCGCTTCGCGCCGTCTACCGGCTGAACGTCACCGGCGTGATCGAGAGCGTCAGCCCGGAGTTCACCGCCATGCTCGGTTGGCCACCTGACGAGGTCGTCGGTCGGTCGTCGCTCGACGTGATCCACCCGGACGATCACGAGACCGGGATCATGGCCTGGGTCGAACTCCTGGAGCGGCCGAACACCTCGACCCGGCTGCGCCAGCGGTTCGCCACCGCCGACGGCGGTTGGCGGTGGTGCGAGGTCACCGACGCCAACCACCTCGACGACGACCCGCCGTGTGTCGAGGGCGAGCTGGTCGACATCTCCAGGGAGATGGCGGCGCAGGTCGCCCTGGAGCAGCGGGAGCGGCTCCTCGATCGCCTGAGTCGGGCGCTACCGACCGGGGTCTGCCACCTCGGCGCCGGCCGGGGTGTCGACTTCTCCAACGAGCGGTGGCACGAGTTGACGGGCCTCGGCCAGGGCGACGGACTCGACGCCCTGCTGGAGCTTGTGGCCGAACCGGAGGCGGTGCGGGCGGCGGTCGACCGGGCGGTCGATGGCGGCGTCGATGCCGACCTCGACGTCACCCTTGACGGCGACGGTGCCTGCGCATTCGGCACGCTGCACCTGCGCCCGCTCCGGGAGGACGACGAGCACATCGGCCTACTCCTCACGCTCGACGATCTGACCAGCCTTCGCCGCTCCCAGCTCCAGCTGGCCGATCAGGCCCGCCGCGACCCGCTGACCGGCGTGCTCAATCGGGCCGGCGTCGAGGAGATGCTGGTCGACCGGCTCCGCGCCACCGGCCCGTCTGGTGCCGGTCCGGCGGTGCTCTTCCTCGACCTCGACCGGTTCAAGCGGATCAACGACACCCACGGACATGCGGCCGGCGACGAGGTGCTGCGGCTGGTCGCCACCCACCTCCTGGCCTCGGCGCGCGAGGTCGACGGGGTCGGACGGCTCGGCGGCGACGAGTTCCTGGTCGTGCTCGACGGCGGCACCACCGCCGAGCCGTCGATCGAGCGGCTGGCGAGCCGGGTGGCCGAGCGGATCCGGGCCGGTCTCCCGTCGCTGGCCGACGCACTGGCCGAGACCGTGACCGGTGGACACCCGGTCGAGGTCGGGGCCAGCATCGGCATCGCCGTCGCCAGGCCGGACGACGACTTCGACGCCCTGCTCGGGCGGGCCGACCAGGCGATGTACTCGGCCAAGCGGGCCGACCGGTCGACGGCGGACGAGGCCGCTCAGCCGTCTTCGTAGATCTCGACCAACGCCTCGTCGACGAAGCGCTGGACCGAGCGCTCGAACGGGAACGACAGATGTGAGCCCTGGTACCAGAGGATCTCGGGCCGCTCCCAGTGGTCCCAGAGGTCGCGTACGTTGCCCGGTCTGACCCAGCGGTCGAGCAGGCCGGCGTAGATGTAGCGACGGTCGCGGGGAACGAGCGAGTCGAGCGACATCGGCGAGACCAACGTCATGACCTCCTGCAGGGGCTCCCACGACAGCCCCCATTGCTCGTAGTAGGGCGGGAGCAGCGGGTCCATCTGACGGCGGATGCCGCGGGCGAGGTCGGCCTCGGGCACGCCGGCGACGACGCCGGCCAGGCCATCCTCGAGCCCGGCCACCAGGCCGGACATGTAGCCGCCGAGCGAGATGCCGGTGATCGCGACCTTCGGCGCGCCGTGCTCGGTCCGGAGCCAGTTGATGATCCGGCGGATGTCCCACGCCCCCTGGGCCAGCGTGAACACCGTGTTCATGACCCCGGAGTAGAGGACCCGACCGCCGGCCGCGCCGATGGCGCGGGGGCCGTGCAGGGGCAACACGACGGCGATCACGTTGAGCCCGTGGTGCTGGTGAAGCCAGTCGGCCCGGAAGGTGCCGAGGTCGACCGCTGGCTGACCGGTCCGGTAGCCGTTGACCAGCACGATCCACGGCCGCAGCTCGGCACCGGGCCCGTCGTCGTGGCGCAGCATCCAGGCGTGGCCGGTCTGCACGGGCCGGTAGTCGAGCCAGCGCTCGCGGCCGGGCTCGTCCGGCCACGGCTCGAACCCGCTGTCGAACCGCAGGTGCTCGTAGCGATAGGGACCGGACGATGCGGCGCGGAGCTCGACGGGCCCCATCGGCGGCGGTTCCCGGTGGTAGGTCCTGGGGTCGTCGAGCCAGCCCTCGTCGGTGGCCAAGCGGCGGGCAACCGACAGCTCGTCACGCAGGCGCCGTCGGAAGGCCCCGTCGGGGACACGGAACCGGCCGGTCGCCATCTCGATCTGGATCGTCCACTCGTCGATCAGCCACTTGGTGACGTTGACCGGGTTGACGTCGATCGACGGCAGGTCCTGTTCGGTGTGGCCACGGAACCAGTCGAACAGCGTCCAGTCGACCCCGATGGGGCGCAGGTCACCGAACCCGATCGCCCCGCTCCGCCCTGCCATGCTCACGCTCCTTCGGCGCCCTCTCCCGGCTCGTCGGCGCCGGGATGGGCACCGGGATCGGAGAGGACCGCCTCCGTCGATTTCAGCATGCGTTCGAGCAGGTCGGCCAAAAGGATCCGCTCCTGGCCGGAGAAGACGACGAAGATCTCCTGGTACACGGCGAACGCCCGGTCGACGAAATAGCGGTGGTGGTCTCGCCCGTCGGCCGTGAGCTTGACCAGCACCTCGCGCTGATCGTTGGCCGATCGGTTCTTCTCGACCAGGCCATCGCCCTCGAGCCGGCCGACGGCCCGAGTGACCGACGAGGGCTCGAGACCCATCACGATCGCCAGCTCGCGCACGGCGCAGGGACCGTGGGCGGCCACGGCGTCGAGCGTGCGGAACTGACCGGCGTCGATCGTCCGCTCGCCGCCCTGGAGCACGTGGCGACGGAGGCGCTCGACCGTCGGGCCGAGGCGGGCGGCGCGCCAGAGCGCGCCGAGGCGCTCCTCGACGTCCCAGCCGTCGTCGATCGACTCGATGGGCACGCTGAGAGCCCGTGGCGGCAGGTCCTGCATTCCTCATCAGGGTAGATCGCCGGAGCGATGCGATTGATCTGTATCCCCAATCGCCCCATCGCCAACAGAGAACCATCTTGACGGTGTAGTCATGGACACAGATACTTGTACAACGTCAGACAGTTTCTGTCGGGGGGTCGACGACGACGGCTCGGCGGGTGCTGTCCGGCACGGTCTCCGACCTGTCCCGCCCCGGTCCTCGTGGCGGAACCCGCCGGTCGGAGCCCCGCAGCCCGCACCGCACTGCCGACACCGCACTGCCAGCACCAGCCGTGGCCCGCCGGCCCGATGGAGGATCCGTCGACATGTCCACCCCCCTTTGGCGCCAGGTGTACAACGCCTGGGAACAGGCCGTCTCGCCTCCCCTGCAGGAGCTGACGTCCTCGACCGGTTTCCGCGACCTGATGGCCCTCGGCCTGCGGACCAACGCCGAGATCGCCCGTGAGGTCGAGCGCCTGAGCCGCCAGTGGCTCCACCTCTGGAACCTGCCGGCCGCGACCGACGTGCGCAAGCTGCGCAAGCAGGTCGCGGGCCTCGAACGGGAGCTGCTGGCCCTCCGCCTCGAGCTCCAGCGCCGGGAAGGCGGCATCGTCGCTGGCGCCGATCGGCACCTCGTCGCCGCCAACGGGAACGGCAACGACGCCAGTCACACGGCCGCCTGAGCAAACGGGAGCACGATCATGGCAACCGCCTCGCCCATCACCGATCCGATCGGCTTCTGGTCAGACCAGATCAACAAGACGACCAAGCGGTCGATGAACCTGACCCGCCACCTGCTCGGCATCGACCGGGCCAAGACCGGCGCCACCCCCCGCGACCCGGTGTGGTCGAGCGGCAAGGCCACCCTCTACCGGTACCGACCGGACCAGGGCTCGGCCGCCGAGCCCGTCGGTCCGCCGGTGCTGCTGGTCATGAGCCTCGTCAGCCGGTCGTTCATCCTCGACCTGCAGCCAGGCAACAGCTTCGTCGAGCACCTGCTCGGCCGCGGCTTCGACGTGTTCCTCCTCGACTGGGGCGTGCCGGATGAGGACGACGCCGGCAACACCCTCGAGTACTACGTCGACGGCCTCCTCCCCCAGTCGGTCGACGTCGTCAACCGGATGGGCGGCGACCAGGGCGTCACGGTGTTCGGCTACTGCTACGGCGGTCTGCTGTCGCTGCTCTACGCCGCTGGCCACACCGACGACCCGATCCGGAACCTGGTGGTCATGGCCACGCCGGTCGACTTCGACCACATGCCCCCGGCGATGAGCGGCGTCGGTGCCGGCGGGATCGACCCGGATCACGTCATCGACTCGACCGGCAACGTGCCGGCCGCCACCGTGCGGACGTCGTTCGCCCTGCTGACCCCGACCGCCGACCTGACCACGGTGGTCGACTTCTGGGAGCGGCTCGACAACGACCAGTTCCTGACCAACTACCAGGCGATGACCAGCTGGACCCGCGACCACATCCCGTTCCCGGGGGCGGCGTTCAAGCAGACCGTCGAGCTGTTCAACGACGGCAACGGGTTCGTCAACGACCGGCTGCCCCTCGGTGGACGCCAGGTCCATCTGGCCGACATCACGGTGCCGTTCCTCAACGTGATCGCCGAGAAGGACCACATCGTCCCGTCACCGTCGACCACGCCACTGACCCCGCTCGTCGGCTCGGACGACGTCACCGAGCTGCTGCTGCCCGCCGGTCACGTCGGGTTGATCATCGGCACCCGAGGCCGAACCCAGTGCATGCCGGCGATGTCGGACTGGATGCTGGCCCACTCGACGTTCGGCGGCGCCGAGCCGGCCCCTGCACCGAAGAAGCGGGCAGCCGAGACGGCCTCGAAGACGGCCGGCAGGGCCCCGTCGTCCCGCCGAACGACCACCTCCAGATCCGCCGCGAACGGCAAGGGCTGACCCGGACGTGTCGGCGACGGAGGGAACCGATCGACCGCCCCGGATCGCGCTCGTGCTCGGCTCGGGCGGCATCGTCGGCGGCGCCTACCACGCCGGGGTGCTGAAGGCCCTCAACGACACCTGGGGCGTCGACCCCCGCGCCGTCGACGTGATCGTCGGCACCTCCGCCGGCTCGATCGCCGGGGCGCTGACCGCAGCGGGGCTCCACCCCAACGACCTGTTCCGGCGCGAGATCGGCCAGCCGCTCAGCCCGGCCGGGCAGGCGATCCTGGCCCGGGGCCGGGCCACGGGGGGCCGGCGACCGAGGACGATGTCGGCTGTCGGCGTCCCCGCCGCGCCCCAGGCGCTCCTGTCGGCCATCGCCCGCCCGACCGAAGTGGCCGCCGGCAGTGTCGCCGCCGCCTTCCTGCCCCGCGGTGTGACCTCGACCGACCACCTCGCCGGCTGGATCGACGGCCTGCTCGGACCCGAGTGGCCGAACGGGCCGCACCTCCGCATCGCCGCCGTCGAGCTGGCCAGCGCCCGACGGGTGGTGTTCACCACCGCGGGCGACGATGACCACCACGACGATCTCGACAGCCGGGCCCGTCGGGTGGCCACCACGCCGGGAACGGCCGTGGCCGCCTCGTGTGCGGTGCCGTCGGTGTTCGCACCGGTCGCCATCGGGGACCGCGAGTACATCGACGGCGGTGTGCACTCGGCCGACAACCTCGACCTCGTCGGCACCGACGCCTACGACCTGGTCGTCGTCAGCTCGCCGATGTCGGCCAGCCAGCCGCTGAGCGGCGGCCTGTCGCTGCTGGCCGTCCGTCAGCTGTCACGGATCCAGACCGCCAGGGAGCGACGCTCGCTCGGACCGATCGGCCACGTCGAGATCCTGCGCCCGACCCCGGCCGACCTCGACGCCATGGGCTCCAACATGCTCGACCCCCGCCGCCGCCCGGCGGTGGCCCACCAGGCCCACGCCTCGGCCTGTACCCGACTCGGCCGGCGTCCGTCGCCGCTCGCCGCAGGCCCGTCCGGCGACGTCGACACCACGACCGCTCGCACCACCGCCCCCCGATCAAGGATCATGGCCTCATGAAGCAGCTCTCCGGTCTCGACGCCGGCTTCCTCTACATGGAGACCCCGACGACGTTCGGTCACGTCAACAGCCTGTCGGTCTATCGGCGGCCCCGATCGAAGGACTTCGACCCGTACCAGCTCTTCCGGTCCCACCTCGAGGCCAGGCTGCCCGACCTGGAGCCGTTCCGCCGCCGCCTGGTCGAGGTCCCGTTCCAGCTCGACCACCCGTGGTGGATCGACGACCCGGACTTCGACCTCGACTTCCACGTCCGCCACATCGCCGTGCCGCCCCCGGGGGGCGACGAGGAGTTGGCGGCCCTGGTTGCCCGCAGCATCGGTCGACCGCTCGACCGCAGTCGACCGCTGTGGGAGGCGTACGTCATCGAGGGGCTGACCGGCAACCGCTGGGCTCTGCTCCTCAAGCTGCACCACGCCACGATCGACGGGGCCTCCGGGGCCGAGCTGCTGACGATGCTGCTCGACACGAAACCGTCGAAGAAGCTGCCGACGGCCGAGGCCGCTCCGAGCAAGGGCGAGCCGGTGCCGACCCCGATCGAGATGCTGAACCGCACGGCGCTCAACTACGCCATTCGTCCGGAGCGGCTGTTCCGGGCCCAGATGCGGGCCATGCGCGATGCCTCGGCGATCGCCGGACAACACCGCAACGACTTGCTGAGCGCCGGGGTCAAGGCATGGTCGAGGCTCTCCTCGTCGGTCGCCGGACGGGGCAACCGCACCGACGAGCAGTCGGCGCCGAGCGGTGGGGCCCCGCCGACGCCGTTCAACAAGAGCATCACGCCGAACCGTCGCTACGCCTTCAGGACCGCCAGCCTCGGCGAGATCAAGACGATCAAGAACGCCACCGGGGCCACGGTCAACGACGTGGTGATGACCGTGTGCGCCGGCGCCATGCGCAAGTACCTGCAGCGCCACGACTCGCCGGTCGATCGGCCGCTCGTGACGATGGTCCCCGTGTCGATCCGGACCGGCGAGGAGGAGGACCGCTGGACCAACCGGGTGTCGTCGATCTTCGCCGCCCTTCCCGTCCACCTCGACGACCCGATCGAGCGCCTCGGATTCACCCACGAGGCCATGATCCAGGCCAAGTCGAACTTCGACCTCGTGCCGGCCGACGCCCTCCAGGACTTCGCCCGGTTCTCACCGCCGGCGGTGTTCAGCCAGGCTGCGGCGCTGGCCACGAGGATGCGCATCGCCGACCGGGTCGCGAGTCCGGTGAACCTCGTCATCTCGAACGTGCCCGGCCCCCGGGAACCGCTCTACCTCGGCCCGGCCCGGTTGGAGCACTACTACCCGGTGTCGACCGTGGCCGAGGGCATGGGCCTCAACATCACGGTCCAGAGCTACGAGGACAAGCTCGACTACGGCCTCGTCGCCTGCCGCGAGCTCGTGCCCGACCTGTGGGACCTGATGGACCTCATCATGGAGGAGCAGGGCGAGCTGCTGGCTCTGGCCAAGGCGGCCATGGCCGAGCAGGCAGGGTCAGACGAGGGTTCCCCGTCGGCCAACGGTGCGGCCCCATCCGGGTCGGCGAAGCAGCAGAAGGCCGGGAAGACCAGCTCGTAGCGGGCCCCGTGCGGGCCGGCGCCGCCCGGGTCAGGCCGCGAGGTCGTCGGCGGGTATCAGGGTCACCGGGACCCTGGCCATCTGCCGGACCTTCGACGCCAGATCGCGGGTCGGCCAGCGCCGGGGGCTGGCCGAGGTCATGACCACGACCTCGTCGAAGGTGTTGAAGCTGAGCAGGGCCCGGACCCGCCTGCGGACGTTACCGGCGAGGATCTCGCCACTGAGCGGTTGACCGAGGTCGCCGAGCGCCCGCATGAACGAATCGAGCCTGGCTTCGGCAACGTCCCAGGTCTGGTCGTCGACCCGGACCCGGTCGTCGGCCAGCCGCTTCCCCTCGGCCCGGGGCCCCAGCACCGGGTCGGTGACCAGCACCGATCGCCGGAAGCGGGTCACGACCACGTGCATCTCGTAGTGGCCGGTCGAGCTGCACCGCTCCTCCATCAACCGGCAGAGCCTCGGCGTCGGCGGCGCATTGTGGGCCACCAGCAGGCAGCGCTGGGCGTCGTCTGTCCGCTCGGAGGGGTTGGGGAGGGGATCTCGACGAAAGATCATGCGGCACTCCGGGTGTGCTGACGTCGACCGGCACCAAACGAGGTGCCTCCCGGCGGTTGCGACTCACGCTAGATCCGAATCGGGATTCGCAGCAACATCGCTGCGACGATTCGTGACAAGGTTCAAATCGGTCGGATCGGGGTCGGGTCGGCGACCGGATCGAGGGCCGTTCCACCGGCCCCGTCGCCCCCCACGACGCCGGGCCCGTCGAGCCACGAACCGACAACGGTCCCGGCCAACAGCAGCGCCGGCAGCGACACGGTCACCGCCAGGAACAGCGGGGACCGGCCGAGGTCGTCGGCCACGATCGCAGCCACCACCGGCGGGCCGATCGCCAGCAGCGCGAACGACGCCCGTTGGGGTCCGGTCGCGGTCACCGACCGGGCCAGGGCGACCGCCTCGGCCCCGTACCATGTGGCCAGGCGGCCGCTCGACGCCACGACGACAAGGACGAGCACGAAGGCCAGGCTGCCGCCGAGGTGGCCGACGTACTGCAGGACCCGGGCCGCCGTGAGCTCACCCCGGCCCGGCAGCGATCCGATCACGCCGTTCAGCCCGGCCCAGTTGGCGCCCCAGCGGCCGGCATGGGTGAACCCGTCGACGACGACATGGCTCCCGGCGCCGAGCAGTGCGCTCGTCAGGGTCTGCCACCAGGGCGGCCGACGCACTGCGAGCACCCGATAGGACCGGAGCCGGAGCGGTCCGAGGTCTGGCAGGGCGGCGAAGATGCCGGACGCGGCCCAGCGGCGGGTGATCCAGGCCGCCACCACCGCGACCGGGACCGCCAGGACGAGCACGCCGATCGCGGTGTGGCTCTGGCGGTTGAGCCACGGGCTGAGGGAGTACGCCAGATCGGGGGAACCGGCGGCGATGCAGAGCGCCGTCGCGTCGATCGCCCCGGGCCAGCGGAGCTTGGCCGGGAGGATCAGGCCCTGGTGGGCGGGGAACGTGACCGGCATCGGCCAGGCAGTGTCCCACAGCGAGCCGACCGATGGCCGTCGCCACGGCCCGGTCTGGCCGGCGCGGCCCCCTAGACCAGCTGGGTGTTCGGCAGCTCGCGGAGGCCGTCGCCGGCCAGCTCCGTGACCGCCGGGACCGGGTCCGGGTCGGCGAACAGGCGGTCGTCGTTGACGTCCATCGGCTTGCCGGTGCCGTCGACCACCCAGCACGACGCCTCCAGGGCGATGCCGTTCGGATCGGTGAAGTAGACGGACTTCATCACCCCGTGGTCGACGATCTCGGTCACCTCGGATCCGGCGGCCTTGATCCGCGCCTGCAGCTGACGGAGGGCGTCCTCGTCGGCCAGGTTGAACGACAGATGGTCGAGCTGGATCGGGTGGGGTGCGGGCGAGCCGGCCCCCTTGTCGAACGTCTCGGCCCCGCTCACCTCGAAGAAGGCGACGGTGTTGCCCGGCGCCATCTCGAAGAAGTAGTGGCGCATCGGGCCGGCCATCAACGTGGTGACCAGCGGCATGCCGAGGACGCCGGTGTAGAAGCGGACGGTGGCGTCCATGTCGGGCGTGACCAGGGCCAGGTGGTTGATGCCCCGCCACTGCGGGGCCGGGGGCAGGCTGTCCATGGCGTCAGTCTCCCAGATGGGCGACGACCGCACCCGATCGGGATCGTTGACTACGCTCGCGGCCATGCGGCGGCTGCTGACGATCGGGCGACGTTTCGTTGTCATCTTCGCCGTGATCTGGGTCGCCCTCATGATCCTGTTGCTCGGGATCCTCGACTTCCCGCTGCTGCTGGCGTTCCCCATCAGCGTCTCGGTTGCCGGCGGGCTCGGCTGGTTCGCCCTCGATCTGGCCCTCCTCCCCGAGGAGTTGGCCGAGGACGCAAGGGCCGACCTGGAGAACCAGGGGCGGCGGTCGTTCCTCGACGAGGTCGACCGCGAGGGGCCGGGGCCTCGACCCGGCGGTGACGACCGCGGGAATTGACGGCGGGATCAGCGCTCGGTCAACGGTCCTCGAAGGAGCCGTCCGGGGGTGACGCCGGTCGGTGTGCCGTCGGCGACGAGCACCTCACCGTTGACCAGGGTGGCCAGGAAGCCGCTGGCGGTCTGGCGAAGGCGCCTGGCCCCACCGGGCAGGTCGTGCACCAGCTCGGGCAGATCCGGCCGGACGGCGGTCAGGTCGAAGACGTTGACGTCGGCCGCCCGACCGACCTCGATCCGACCACGGTCGGCGAAGCCCCAGGCCTCGGCCGGCACGCTCGTGATCGACCGCACCGCCTGCTCGACGGTGAACATCTCCCGGTCCCGCACCCAGTGGCCGAGCAGGTGCGTCTGGAGCGACGAGTCCATGATCTGGCTGACGTGGGCGCCGGAGTCGGAGAAGGTGGGGATGGCGTTCGGGAGGCGCATCAGCTCGAGCACGACGTCCTGGTCCTGGTTGGCGGCGGCCTGGATGAAGAACCGCTGCAGGTCACCATCGATGGCCTCGTCGAGGAACACCTCCATGGGCGCTCGGCCGCACTCGGCCGCCAGCTCGGCGATCGAGCGGTACGGCGGCAGACCCGAGGTGAGCGGGTAGACCCACTGCCACTCGGGCTTGCGGGCCTCGGCCCCGATGGCCCGCCCGTAGTCGCCCTCGTCGGCCTCCCGGATCAGCTTCTCCCGGAGCGCCGGGTCGGCGATGGCCCGCCGCTGCTCCGCCATCGGTTGTGACCGCAGCTCGGTCCACAGCGGCAGCGAGTCGAACGGCAGCCGGGTCTGGAACGACAGCAGCACCCCGAACTGCCGGGTGTGGACCTGCCCCCACGACGTACCGCCGGCCTCGTTGATCCGCCGGAGCAGCTCGGTCACCGGTCGCCACTGGTGGTCCTCGGACCCGAAGGCCAGCATCCCGTAGGTGATCGGCACGCCGGTCCGCACCGCCAGGTCGACCAACCAGGCGATGTAGAACTCGCGTTTCTCGGGGTCGCGGGACCGCAGGTTGGGGTGGTGGGCCAGCTCGAAGATGCCGGTCCGGCCGCCGGCGGAACGGCTCAGCCGACCGCCCCGCCCCATGGCTCCGACGAGGGCGTCGATCTCCGACCGGGTCGACAGGCGGCTGGCCACCGGACGGTCGTCGGAGGTCTCGTGGTTGCGCGAGATCGACGTGGTGAAGCCGACGGCACCGGCCCGCATCGAGTCCTCGACCTGTGAGACCATCAGTGCGACGTCGTCTGCGGTCGCCTCCTCGGTGAAGGCCCGCTCCCCCATGGCCCACGTGCGCAGGGCCGAGTGGCCGACGTAGCCGGCGTAGTTGATGCCCTTCGGCGTCCGATCGACGAAGTCGAGGTACTCGGGGTAGGTCTCCCACGACCAGTCGATGCCCTCGGCCATCGCCTCGGCTGCGATGTCCTCGGCCCGCTCCAGGTTGCGGACCACGAGCTCGCGGGCGTCTGACCGGACGGGAGCGAGCGTGAACCCGCAGTTGCCCATCACCGCGGTGGTGACGCCGTGGAAGCACGAGCTCTCACCGAGCGGATCCCAGGCCAGCTGGGCGTCGAGGTGGGTGTGGACGTCGACGAAGCCGGGGCTGACGATGTGGCCGTCGGCGTCGATCGTCTGATCGGCGGCCTCGCCGCCGAGCCCCCCGCCGTCGGCCCGGTCGGCGACGTCGGTGATGACCCCGTCGCTGATGGCCACGTCGGCCCGGCGCGCCGGAGCGCCGGTCCCGTCGACCACGGTCCCGTTGATGATGAGCACATCGTGCATGTCAGCCCCCTCGGCCCGTGAGCCGGGCCGGCTTCCCCCCGGGCCCCTCGCTCACGAGTCCTACGCTAGGGCAGCGAGATGCGGATCTCGTAGTCGCCGGCGATGTTGGCCAGCGACCTTGCCTCGATGGTGAGGGTGCCGACCGGGGCCTCGAGTGCGATCCGGCTCGACAGGAACGGCAGCTCGCCGCTCGGGTCGTCGTCGTTGAGTGCGATCTCGGTCCCGAACTCGTCGCGGACGACGAGCAACGGGTCGAGGACCGAGTCGGGAGCGGCGACCAGCTCGATCAGGATCGGTTGACCGGTGGCCTCGACGACGTACTCATCGAAGGCGTTGTCGCCGACCGAGCCGTTGAGGACCAGCGGTCCGGCCGCGAGGTCGACGATCACGACGTCCTCGACCTGCGGCTCGCCCGCGCCGGTCGACGGCTGGCTCGGCGGTGCGCCGATCAGCACCGCGTCGGGCGCCAGCGTCAGCGAGTCGAGATCGGCGGCCACCTCGACGGTGAGGCGGTAGCCGCCGCCGCTGGCGGACAGATCGCGGGCCTCCAGCTCGAACACGCCGGGGCCCTGGAGTCGGAGCCCCGAGTTGAGCCCGTCGTAGTCGTCGTTCCCGCCGACCAGGCCACCGAACTCGTCGTAGACGTCGAGCACCGGATCGCTGATGCCGTCGGCGCCGTCGGGGTAGAGCGTGGCGGCCAGCGCCTCGCCCTCGCCGAGCTGCACGGTCCACCGGTGGTTCTCGCCGTCGCCGAGGGTGGCGACCTCGGCCACGGTCTGGCCGGCCGACACCGCCAGGGGGGCCTGGAACGCAGTGGTCGTCGACGAGTCGAAGCCGCCGCCCATGTCGTCGAGGCCGTCGCCGAGGACCAGCTCGCCGAAGTCGAACAGCCCACCGTCGATCGAGCCGCCGTCGGCGAACCAGGCCTCGACCTCGCTCTCGTCGAGGTCGCGGAGGCCCTGCACGACGCCGTGCATGATCGTCCCGATCGGCGAGACGTACCACTGACCGTCGGTCTCGGCCACGACCATCGGCAGGCCGCCGAACTCGGTCGGCAGGTCGGACGGTGTGAACAGCTCGCCGCCGAGCTCGTCGACGAGGCAGCCTTCGCTCGGGCCGGTGCCGTCGTCGATCACGTAGGGCCAGCAGTCGCCGCCGATCTCGAGTGAGCCGGTGAGTGTCTCCTCACCGACCCGACCGTCGAGCGTCCAGCTCGTCCGGTCGGACGACCCGGTTGCGCTGATGGCGACCACGTCACCCTGGACGGTACCGTCGATCGTCAGCGAGGTCGGCGTGACCTCGATGGTGAGGCCAATCGGGCCTTCCGCAACGTCGATGTCGATGGCGATGCGCTCCCGGCCGTACTCGATCCTGCCGCTCCCGGCGCTGCCGCCCCGGATGTCGATGGCGAAACCCCTGACCTCGACGATGGCGGTGTCGCCGTCGTCGTTGCGCTGGAGGTCGAGGTCGGAGAGTGCAAACGTCACGCCCTCCTCGTCGAGGCTGGCCTGGAAGTCGTCGAGGGCCTGTTGGGCGTCATCGAGGAACAGCGGCGAGTACCGGTGGAGGGCGTGCATCTCGCCGGGCTCCAGGCCCTGGATCATGGTCCGGAGATCGAGCCCGACCGCGGCCTGGAGCATCGCCTCGACCGCCGCCTCGGGCGAGTCGGCGCCGACCGGCGTGAGGCCGGTGACCTGGGCCGGCAGCTCACCGGGGAACGCGCTCTCCATCACGGAGTAGATCATGGAGACATACCAGCGACCGTCCCGCTCGACCATGACAAGCGGCGTGTCCGACACCAGCTGCTCGGTCTCGGTCTGACCCAGCTCGTCCGCGATCGACGGGTCCTCGTCGATCTCCTGGCGGACGCGGTCACCGAACGAGAACTCGTCGACGTCGAACGACGTCGTTGCGGTGCCGCCGGTGAAGTAGACGAAGGCGACGTCGGGACTGTCGGCCGGCCGCTCGACCCGGTAGGTGGCGTCGGTGAGCTGGATGACGAGGCCGTCGGTGTCGCCGCTGTCGAAGTCGTCGCCGAGGATGCCGAGGCGCTGGAGCTCCGGGATGATCTCGAACAGGACGGGCGTGGCGATCGCCCGACGCTCCCCCGGTTCGAGCAGCTCCGCCATCGTCAGGAAGTCCGAGTTGTTGATGGCGTCGACGAGCGCGTCGGTGGCGGCCTCGGGCGAGTCGGCACCGTCGCTTGCGGTGAGTGCCCGCACGGCGAACCATCCGGCGCCGAGCAGGAGCACGGCGGCGCCGAGAACGGCGGCGATCAGGGCGACACGCTTGCCGGGCCCGTTGTTGACGTCGAACGACGTCGACGATCCCGATCCGTCCCACATCTGCGGGGGTGGCTGGATCGCCGGACCGGCAACGGCCGGCGACGGGGGCGCCGTCGGCGGGGCCCACTGCGGCTGTGGCGGCTGCGGCGCACCCGTCGGCCCCGTCTCTTCACTCCAGTGCGGGTACTGATCCGACATACGTCGCCCTTCCGTCGCCTGCGATCAACCTAGAGTCTCGGCCGCGTGAATGGTCGGCAGGCACGCTCGACTAGGTATCGGTCGCCTCGCTGACGGGTTGAGCGCGGGAGCCGAGGATGACGACGACGGCGGCCAGCGCGGCGAGTGCGGCGGCGACCCCGCCGAGCACGCCACCCCAGGCGAGGGCGACGGCGTCGGTTGCGGCGATCGCCACCGCAACCAACCCGATGCAGACGGAGACAAGCAGCACGACGACGGCGGCCGCGGTCGGCCGGCCGATGGCGCCGAGCAGCAGCGCCATGGCTGCGGCGACCGGGATGGCGAGCCACGTGCCGACGATCAGCGCAAGCGTCGACCCGCCGACGACGTCGAGTGCGTTGGCGCTGCCGATCAGGTCGATGCTCGATCGCCCGGGGGCGGTTCCGATGGCGAGCCAGGGCAGCACGAGCGATACGGCGGCGACGAACACCGCGACCAGCGCGGCAACGAGCGGCACGGCGCCCCTCATTGGCTCACTCGTTCCCCTGACACCTGGTGAGGTCGGGCCGGTCGGCGGCGAGCAGCGACGCCGCCTCATCCGGAGCGATGGCGGTGCAGAACTCGCGGTCGAGGTTGGCAACCGAGAGCTGGTGCACGACCTCGGGGTCGTGGTCGACGCCGTCCGGGCCGACCCGGTTGGTGGTGGCGCACCCGTCCGGCACGAGGTAGGTGTCGAAGCCGAGGTTGTTGGCCATCCGGGTGGTGGTCTCCACGCACATGTTGGTGAAGAAGCCGACGACGACGACCCGGTCGATGTGCCGGCGCCGGAGCTGGATCTCCAGGTCGGTGCCGATGAAGGCCGAGTTGACGTCCTTGGTCACGACGATCTCGTCGCGGTCCGGCTCGGGGTCGAAGCCAGGCTTGAACCGACCGGTCGGCAGCGACAGCTTCAGTGGCGAGGCGGCCTCTCGGGAGTCGTGGCGGCTGAAGCCGACGGGGAGCCCGTCCGCCCGCCAGCCCGCCAACAGCTCGGCCATCACCGTCTCCGCTCCCGGGTTGTTGCGGCGGCCCGTCGGTCCGCCCCAGTGCTCGAGCACGTCGACCCCCTCCTGGACGTCGATCAACAGGAGTGCGGTGTCGGGCCCGAAGCGTCGGATCATCGGCGGCAGGATAGGGCGAGACCACGTCGATCATTGGCCAACGCACCACTAACGTCTCGGCCATGGCCTCACGGGAGCTGACCACGATCCTCGACGACCTCGCCTTCGGCGAGGGTCCACGCTGGCACGACGGACGATTGTGGTTCTCCGACTTCTACCGCCACGAGGTGGTGGCCGTGACCCCGGACGGTGAGCGCGAGCACCAGGTCGAGGTCCCCAACCAGCCCTCCGGCCTCGGCTGGACACCGGACGGCGACCTGCTGGTGGTGTCGATGCTCGACCGGCGGCTACTGCGATGGGACGGCGAGACCCTGGCCGAGCACGCCGACCTGTCGTCGCTCGTCACCGCGCCGTGCAACGACATGGTGGTCGACGGCGACGGCCGGGCCTACGTCGGGAACTTCGGCTTCGAGTACGAGAAGGGCGAGACGTTCGTCGAGACCCTCCTGGTCATCGTCGAACCGGACGGCACGGTCGCTGCCGGCCCGGACGATCTCGCCTTCCCGAACGGCACGGTCATCACCCCGGACGGGGCGACGCTGGTGGTCGGCGAGAGCTGGGGCCGCCGGCTGACCGCCTTCGAGCGGGACCCGGCGACCGGAGCCCTCGGCGAGCGTCGGGTGTGGGCCGACCTGGCGCCGGGCGTCCCCGACGGGATCTGCCTCGACGCCGACGGCGCGATCTGGGTCGGCGATCCCCGCAACGGCGAGGTGTTCCGGGTGCTCGAAGGGGGCGAGGTGACCGACCGCATCAGCTGCGGCGACGGTCGACACGCCTTCGCCTGCATGCTTGGCGGCGATGACGGCACGACCCTGTTCGTTGTCACCAACGTCGGCTCGGGCTCGGCCAGGGCCGGTGAGCGGGAGGGCCGGATCGAGAAGGTCGAGGTCGACGTGCCGGCCGCCGGCTGGCCCTAGGCCGAGCCTCCGGGCGGAACCACCCACTCCCCCCGCAGTCGACGACGGCCGGATACGCTGCGGGCATGCGCCGTGCACTCACCCGCCGTTCCTCCGTCGCCCTGCTGCTCGTCGTGGCCCTGCCCCTGCTCGTCTTGGGCATGCAGCGCCGCGGTCGCCGCTAGCGACCAAACCCGACCGCCGGGCGGCAACGATGGCGCTGGCGGGCACCAACCCCAAGCCCCGGCTCGATCGTGTCCTGGCTCGCGCCATCGACGCTGGCGTCTGGGGCTCCATACTGCTGGTCCTCGTCGTCCGGCTGACGGTGTTCGCACCGCTCGTCGTGTGGTGGATCACGCTCGGCTCGGGCGCGGTGCTCGGTCTGCACGGCTTCGTGCAGGTCGTGCGTGACCGTCCGACGCTCTGGGACCGGTTGGCGTCGACCCGGGTGGCCAGCGACGTGCTGGAGCCCAGACCCGGTCGATCGGGTTGAGCGCGAGTGTTGGCGTCGCCGAGCCGGCGTGATCGTCGAGTGGAGCGGCGGGCCGGCGGTCAGCCGCCCAGCTGCTTGAGCCGGAGGTCGGTGGCCTCCAGCCGCTCGGCCAACTCCGCGGCGATCGCCCGGACCATACGCGGGTTGTCGTCGAGGATCTGCTCGAAGCGGTTGTAGGGGATCACCAGCACGACCGACTCCTCGGCCGTCTTGACCGTCGCACTGGCCGGGCCCTGGTTGAAGTAGCCGAGCTCGCCGACGAACTCACCGGCCGGGATGTCGGCGACGTGGGTGCCGTCGATCTCGACCACGGCCGACCCCGATTCGAGGACGAACATCTCCTGATGGTGATGGCCCTGCCGGATCAGGACGTGGTCGCCGCCGACGGTCACCTCGTCGGCGGCCGACGCCAGGTGATCGATGGCCTTCTCGTCGGCCCCCCTGAAGAGGGAGAGCTTCTTGAGACGTTCTTCCTTGGGGTCGGTGGCCATGCGTCCTCCTGCTAGCGCCGAACGTGTCCGCCCGGTCCCCACCGGGCTGGAGGGACCCTAGCGCAGGCCCAGACGGCACCGGAAGTGGCGAAGGTCCATCCCGGTCGAAACCGGCCTCGACTGCGCCCGATCCCAGGTTCGATCGCCGGGCTCGATCCCGGCGGATCCGGGGTGGTCCGCCCGTCAGCGGACGGTGGCGAAGAACGTGCGCACGTCGGCAACGAAGGCCTCGGGCTGCTCGAAGGCGGCGAAATGGCCGCCCCGCTCCATGTCGGTCCAGTGGGTGATGGTGTACCGCTCCTCGCACCACGAGCGAGGCACCCGCACGATCTCCCGGGGGAACGACGCCACCCCGGTCGGTACCTCGACCCGACCCGAGCCGGCCATGTTGCCGAAGCTCTCCCAGTAGAGCCGACCGGACGAGGCGCCGGCGCCGTTGAGCCAGTACAGCATGATGTTGTCGAGCAGCTCGTCGCGGCTGATGGCGTTCTCGGGATGACCGTCCGGGTGCCCGCAGTCGGTCCAGGCCCAGAACTTCTCGAGGATCCAGCTCATCTGCCCGACCGGCGAGTCGACGAGCCCGTAGCCGAGCGTCTGTGGTCGGGTGCGCTGCTGGGTCGAGTAGCCCGAGTCCCACTCCCGGTAGTGGCCGGCGCCGGCGAAGGCCGCCTTGTCCGCCTCGGTCGGGTCGGTCTTGGCCTGCTCGGTCGGGCGTCCGAGCGGCATGTTGGTGTGGATGGCGACGCACCCGGCCTCCCCCCAACCGCCGAGCCGGCCGAGCTGCGTTGTCACCGCTGCGCCCCAGTCGCCACCCTGGGCGCCGTAGCGGTCGTAGCCGAGACGGTCCATCAACCGGTCCCAGGCAGCGGCGATGCGCTCGACACCCCAGCCGGTTCCCGTCGGCTTGCCCGAGAACCCGTAGCCGGGCAGCGACGGGCAGACGACGTGGAAGGCGTCGGCGGCATCGCCTCCGTGTGCCGTCGGGTCGACGAGCGGCTCGATGACCTTGTCGAACTCGACCACGGAGCCGGGCCAGCCGTGGGTGATCAGCAGCGGCATCGCCCCCTCGTGTGGCGAGCGCTGGTTGATGCAGTGGACGTCGAGCCCGTCGACCTCGGTGACGACGTGGTCGAAGCGGTTCATGCGGTCCTGGCGGGCCGGCCAGTCGTAGCCGTCGGCCCAGTACTCGGCCACCTCGCGGGCGTAACCGAGCGGCACGCCCTGACTCCAGTCGTCGACCGTCTGGCCCTCCGGCCAGCGGGTGGCGGCGAGACGTTCCCGCAGGTCGTCGAGCGCCTCGGCCGCCACGTCGATGGTGAAGGGCCTGATGGCGTTGGCAGGATCGGGGCTCATGGCGGCAACGTAGCCGCCACCGGTCGAGCGGCAAAAAGGCGGCAGCATCGTCGGGCGCCCCGAAGGCGCCAGCATCATCGGGCGCCCCGAAAGCGCCAGCATCATCGGGCGCCCCGAAAGCGCCGACATCATCGGGCGCCCCGAAGGCGCCACCACTACGCTGCGGCGGTGAGCGCGCAGAACCCCGACGGACCGACCGGCCGGCAGGCGAGCGAGACGGCGTGGCCGGCCGACAACGCCCCGTCGGCCCGGTGGCCGATCTACACCCGTGGCAACGTCGGCGAGGTCTATCCCGACGTCGTCTTGCCGCTCGAGTGGGAGCTCGGCGGGCTGGCCTCCGAGCGGGGGTGGCGGCGGGGGGCCGAGACGGTCGGCTTCCTGACCCCGGACGACTACGGGCCGGGTGACCTCGTCCTCATCGGCGTGTTCGGTGGCTACGCCTACTTCAACGCCTCGCTCATGCGGTTGCTCGGGGTTCGAACGCCCGGTCTGGCCGTCGACGTGATCGACCAGCAGTTCCTCGGCGAGGCCGCCGCCGGGCTCGCCCCCTACGAGGCCAGCCCCGGCGATCGCAACCTGCGGGCCACCACCCGGGTGCTGGCCACGGCGATCCGGACCCTGCGAGCCCGGTCGGTCCCACTGATCGACGAGATGCGGACCCGGGTCGAGACCTACCGTCGTCATGCGCCCCCGCTCGACGCCGAACGGCACCAGCTGTGGGGCTACGTGAACCAGGGCCTCGACGAGCTGTGGGAGTACCTGATCGCCAGCCACGTGATCGTGACCATGCAGGCCACGATCGCCGCCGGCCGGCTCACCGACCTCTGCGAGAACCGGCTCGGCGACCCCAACCTGGCGGTGGCGCTCACGACCGGCATCGGCGACGTCGTGTCAGCCGAGCCGGCCAGGGAGCTGTGGCAGTTGGCCAACGACACCCCGGCGGATGAGTTCGACGCCGCGTTCGCCCGCTTCCTCGACCGACACGGTCATCGCGGCCCGAACGAGTTCTCGCTCGTCGGCCGGGACTGGGCCGGCAACCCGGAGCTGGCGCTGGCCGCCATCGAGACGATGCGGGGCGCCGACCCCGAGCGGTCGCCGCAGGCCATGGCCGACCGGATGGTCGACGAGCGGGAGCGGGCGGTGGCCGAAGCCAGGCGCCGGCTCGGGTGGCGGGGGCGTGGCCTCGACGGGGCGATCGAGGCCACGGCCCGCTGGTCTCGGGCCCGGGAGGCGTCGAAGAACGAGGTGATCCGGGCCAGCCAGGTCGCCCGCCACCGGCTGGTCGAGCTGCAGCGCCGGGCAACCGATGCAGGCGGGGTCGAGGATCGCCTCGGTCCGCTGCTGCTGTCGATCGCCGAGTTCGAGGCCTACCTCGACGACCCGCCGTCGATGGTGACGACGATCGAGGAGCGAACGGCCGCCCATCGCCGGCTGGTCACCCTGGAGCCGCCGTTCGCCTTCGACAGCACCGAGCACGGCGGCGCCCATCCGCCGACGTCGACCTGGGCGGCGAAGCGGACCGAGGCCGAGCGGGCGTCGTCCGGTGAGGTCCTCGCCGGTGCCGCCGGTGCCCCCGGCGTGACCAGGGGACTCGTGCGGGTCATCACCGATCCCGCCGACCCCCGCGGTCTGCAGCCAGGCGAGATCCTCGTGGCTCCGTTGACCGACCCGTCGTGGACGCCGCTGTTCGTCCCGGCCGGTGGTGTGGTCGTCGAGGTCGGGGCGGCGATGAGCCACTCGATGATCGTGTCGCGCGAGCTCGGCATCCCCTGCGTGGTCGGGGTGGCCGACGCCACCCTCCGCCTCGCCGACGGTATGGAGGTCGAGCTCGACGGGCAGGCCGGGACGGTCCGGGTGGTGAGCTGAGCCGTTCGGCTCGGCGCCTTCGGCTCAGCGGCACCGGCTCGGCGACACCGACTCAGCGGCAACGGCTCAGCGGTCGCCGGTCATCTTGGCGTTGTAGGCCACCTCCTCGTCGTCGTTGCGGGCGATGATCGCCTCGGCCACCCCGACGAACGACGAGAACGGATCCGCGTCGTCCTTGTAGCGGCCCTCGCCGGTCAGGTAGAGCCGCTTCTCCCGGCCGAGGTCACGACGGAGCACGTCGACCGAGCGCGACCCCTCCGTGGTCCGACCGAAGATCCGCTCGAAGCCCTGGAAGACGACCACCACGAATCCGAGCAGCGCCGCCACCCAGCGGGGCCAGTCGAATGCCTCGACCAGGGCGACGGCGGCACCGGCGATCGTCACGATCACCCACGAAAGCTGGATGGCGCCGACCCGGAACCGGACCTGCCAAGTCGCCTGCCAGAGCCGCCGGTCGACCTCAGCCATGTAGGCGCTGCGTTGCTCGCCGGTCGCCTGGCCGGCCGTCGGTCGCTCGGCGTCGTCGGGCGGGTCACCGCCCCGATCGGCATCGACGGTCGGATCGCCGGTGTCGGCTGTCTCGCCGGCATCAGCCGGGTCGCCGGCATCAGCCGTCTTACCGGCACCGGCCGAGTCGCTGGCATCAGCCGTCTCACCGGCGTCGGCCGGATCGCCGGTGTCGGCTGTCTCGCTCGGGTCGCTGGTGTCGCTCGGGTCGGCCATCGACGGGAGCCTCATTGGGCACCCGCCACCGTTCAGCCGGGCGGGTCGATCGACTCGAACCAGTCGGGGAGGCGGGCGCTGATGACCTCGTCTGCCTCGAGCCGGTCGAGCTCACCCTCGTCGATGCCGAACACCTCGCCGAGCACGGCCCGATTGTCCTGGCCCCGGAACCCGACCCTCGGATCGGCGCCCGACGGCGAGGTCGAGAACCGCCACGGGGCCTGGGGCACGGTGACCGGGTCGCCGCCCGGTCGGACCTCGACGTCGAGGAAGGCGCCCCGCTCGCCGGCCCACTCGGTGTCGTGGATCTCGGCCGCCGTGCGGACGTCGGCGACGAGCACGGTCGACACCCCGATCGCCTGCTCCAGCTCGGCCGCCGAGTCGAACCCGGCCACGAACTCGGCGACCAGGCGGTGCAGGTCGTCGGCGTTGGCCAGCCGGTCGGTCATCGTGGTGAACCGGGGGTCGGCCCGCAGATCGGGTGCGTCGGTCCCGTCACTCCCGCCGACCCGATGCATCGCCCGGGTCAGGGCCCGGAAGCCGCCCTCGACGGCCGGGTCGGCGGTGACGCACACCCAACGTCCGGTCGACAGTTGGTAGCAGGGCGGCCAGTTGCTGCCGGAACGGAACCCGTCGGTCACCTCCTGGTCCGGTCGGAGGTTGACGGCGGTCATGTCGTTGGCAACCAGCGTCGCCTCGGCCATGTCGACCTCGACCGCTTGGCCGACGCCGGTCCGGTGCCGATGGTGGACCGCAGCGAGGACGGCGGCCAGGGCGCTGAACCCGCCGTAGACGTCGGCCTGGGAGGCCGGGTCGTTGCGAGGCGTGGTGTCACGGCGACGGGCGATGTCGGCCGTGAGCCCGGTCTCGGCCTGCACCGCAGCGGCGAACGCCCCCCGGTGTGACCACGGGTTGCCGTGGCCGTAGCCGCTGACCGATCCGAGGATGATGCGAGGGTTGACGGCGGCCAGGTCCTCGTAGGCCAGGCCGAGCCTGGCCATGACGCCGGGGCGATAGTTCTCGAGCACGATGTCGGCCTTCTCGACCATGCCGAGGAAGAGATCGCGCCCGGCGTCGGTGGTGAGGTCGATCGAGACGCACCGCTTCCCGACGTTGGCCTGCACGAAGTAGACCGCCATCGAGTCCTGGCGGGGTCTGGTGGCCCGGGTCAGGTCGCCGTCCGGCGGTTCGACCTTGATGACCTCGGCCCCGAGGTCGGACAGGAGCCGACCGGCGATCGGGCCGGCCAGGGCCCTGGTCAGATCGAGCACCAGCAGGTCGTCGAGCGGTCCAGCCATGGGGCCGACGCTAGTGGCGGGTCGCCGTGGCCTCCCAAGTGGACCGGCCCCGGGGCGGGCGCCCCGGGTTGACGGTCACTGCGGTCGGACGAGGTCGAACCGATCGCGGGTGGTGGCGTAGCCGTTGCCGGCCAGGCGACCGACGGCGTCGAGCGCCTCGAAGCGGATGCGGGTGCCGTCGAGCACCTCGTCGTCGACGTGGAACCGGACCACCTCGCCGAACACCACGACGTTGGCCACCGGGTCGCCGATGTCGACCGTGTTGGTCAGCCGGCACTCGAACGAGGCCTTGGCCTCGGCCACCCGGGGGGCGGCGATGTCGATCGACGGCTCGGGGGTGAGGCCGGCGAAGGCGAACTCGCTCTCGCCGTGCGGGAGCTCGGCCGACGACTGGTTCATCGCCTCGGCAACGGCCATCCCGACCATGTTGCAGGTGAACTCGCCGGTGGCCCTCGCGTTGGCCAGGCTGTCCTTGGCCCCTCGGCTGGCCATCCCGGCGGAGAAGATCACGGTCGGCGGGTTGCCCGAGACGGCGTTGAAGAAGGAGTAGGGGGCCACGTTCGGTCGGCCGTCGGCGTCGACGGTGCCGACCCAGCCGATCGGGCGGGGGACGACGAGCCCCGTCAGGAGCTTGTAGGCATCGGTCGGGTTGATGTCACGACTCTCGAAGCTGGCCATGGTCCGACGCTAGCGGCGCCAGGTCTGCGCCTGCGTGGTTGGGACGGCGAGGTGGGGCGCTCAGCGCTTGGCCCGGCGGAAGCCGTCGGCCTCGGCGTCCTCGACCGTGGCGTAGCAGCGGGTCGGGCTCGTGCGCTCGTACGAGAGCCCCTCGGGCACGTGGTAGATGCCGGAGCGCTCGTTGACCTTGATCGGGTAGCCGTCGGGGCAGGCCCCGTCGATGGGATCGGCCCAGCGTTGCCCGTCCGACGCAGCTGCGGCGGCGGTCGACTCGACGACGGCCGCCGCGGCGAGGGCGCTCGGGCTGGCGGCGGCCGGTCCGCCGTCGGCTTCGTCCGCACCGTCGGCTGCCTCGGCCGTCGTCGCCACCGAGGCCGGTTCGGGGACCGGCTCCGGGTCCGGTTCCGGCACGACGACCAGCGAAGGGGCGGACGGCACGTCGTGGTCGGTCCGGTCGGCGTGGTCGTCGACGGCGGAGCGACGGCGCCACGCACGCCAACAGGCGACGGCGGCCGCTCCGATCACCGCCAGACCGAACCATCGAGCCGCCGAACGAGCCATCGGATCAGGGTAGCGGCAACGGCGGCTTGGCCCGGAACGAACGACGCCGCCGCTTGTCCTCGTAGGTCGCCAGGTCTGCCGCCTTGAGCAGGTCGGCCAGATCGGCCGGCTCGTCGCTGACGGCGATGCCGAGGCTGAAGGAGAGCTCGATCGCCTCCTCGACGCCGACGTCGACGAAGCCAGCGACGGACCGGAGCCGTTCGTCGAGGACCGTCGGGTCGAGACCGTTCGGTCCGTGCACGACGACGGCGAACTCGTCGCCACCGAGGCGGACGATGACGCCCTCCGTTCTCGGCATCGCTCGGCGGAGACCGTCGAGCTGCGACTCGAGCCGGCGGCAGAGCAGCCGCAGGAGAGCATCGCCGACGTCGTGGCCCCAGGTGTCGTTGGTCAGCTTGAACCGGTCGAGGTCGAGCACGGCGACGAGGTGCCGTCGATCGGCCAGCCGGGTCCGCGGGGCCACGACGTCGTCGAGGCAACGGCGGTTCCCGACCCCGGTGAGGGCATCGGTGTGCAGTGCGTCGGTGAGATGTCGGCGACGGCGAACCATCGATCGGGCCCCGGCCGCGACCAGGGCGACGGCCACGAGGGCGGCGGCGCCGGCGACGGCGAGCAGCATCGCTCGGCTGGCGCCCAGCGGTCCGGTTGCCGCTGGCGCCGGCTCGCCGAGCAGCTCGGCCAGGACGGCGGCATCGACCGCGGCCGTCGCCCGGCCGACGGCGCCGGCCAGCTCATCCGCCGATCCGGAGCCGAGACCGCCGGCGATCAACCACTGGTCGTGGTCCCAGACGAGGCCGAGGTCATCGGCGACGGCTCGGGCGGCCGCCGCCACCGACGGCGGGTCGACGGTCGGACCCCCACCGAGCAGGTGGTCGGCCAGCGGGTCCCCGCGATCGGGGCCGAGCCAGCCCGGGGCATCGGCGACGATCTCGGCGGTGGTGTCGACGTACTCGGCGGCCCACGGCGGCGGTCGGCCTGCCGCCACCGCGTCGACGGCGAGGACGTCGCCGAGCACCAGCCGGGGCAGCATCGCCCGCTCGATCGCCCCGAGCAGCTCCGCATCGGCGGGGTCGATGTCGCCCGAGGCCAGTCGGACGGTGAGGTCCGACTCGACGAACGGCATCAGCTCGTAGTGCATGCCGTCGAGGGCGGCGAGCGGGACCGGCCACGGCTCGACGGCGACGGTCTCGACGGTCTCCAGCAGGTCGGCGGCCACGGTCCCGGCGGCGTCATCGACCTCGGCCAGGTCACGGAGCTGGGCGAGGAGGGCGGCTCGCTCCTCGACGAGGTCGGTGTAGTCGGCCAGCGCCACCCCAGCGGTGGTCGGCGGGCCCGTCCGTCGCCCCGGCCGATCGCCCGGCTGTGCGACCGGATTCTCGGGAGCCACCAGCAGGCTCGTGGTCACGAGATCGTGATGGAGCCAGGCCAACTCGACCCGGACCGCGGCCACCTCGCGGGCCCGTCCGATCTCGGCCGCCCTGGTCTGGTCATCGGCGACGGCATCGGCGCCCAGCGCGCTCAGCACGGTGAGGATCAGGGCAAGCGACGCCACGATGGCACCGACGGCGGTACGGGTCGTGCTGGCGTAGGTGATCGGCTGTCGATCGGGTCGCAGTTGGGGGCCTGGGGCACCAACTCGGACGAGCGAGGGCATCTTCGGCGTATCGACATCCGCTCGGTCCACCTTGACGGTCGGTGCGCCCGGTCGGCGGTGCCGACGGCGGTCGATCGGGGCGTGTCGCCGGTGCCGGCGCCGGATCGGTCGGCGGCGCGTGCCTTCGCGGGAGCGGGGTGGCGGTTCATGGCCGATGCGGTCGGCCATGAACCGGATGTCGGGCGGCGGCCCGGATGTCGGGCGGCGGCTCGAGATCGGCGCCGGTGGGCGGGCGGTCCGGGCGCCGGGCCGCGGGGTCGGGCCCCGCCTCTGTCGGCGGTGGGTCGCGCCCTCAGTGGCGTCCGGGCGGCCATCGATGGCAAGGTGCATCCATGCCCGAAACCCCACGCACCGGCGCCGACTCGGCCGACGAGACCGTGACCTCGCCGGTCGACGAGCAGCGCGTGACCGGCAACGGGTCGCCAGACGGCGGCGAGACCGCCGACGGCCAGGGAGGCCGTGAGACCGAGGCCGGCGACGACGAATCGACGCCACGAGTCAGCCCGACCGGGGCGCTGCGCATCGTCGCCTTCCGCCAGCTCTGGGGCAACAACATCGCCTACTTCATGACCGTCAACGCCATCCGCTTCGTGTTCGGATGGTACGTGCTCGACGGTCTGCAGCGAGGCGAGCGGGAACAGGGGCTGGTCGTGTTCGCCCTCGGCATCCCGGCGGTCTTCCTCGTGCTGCAGGCCGGCGTGTGGGCCGACCGGCTCGACCCCCGGCGGCTGCTCATCGCCACCCAGGTGGCCGCCCTGTCGGTGCTGGCGTTGACCGCAACGCTCATCGCCATCGATCAGGCCCCGCTGCCGACGATGTTGGTACTCGCGGCGTTGGCCGGCGCTGCGACCACGATCGGTCAGCCCGTCCGGGCTGCGCTCATCCCTGCGTTGGCCGGGCGGGAGAACCTGTTCGGAGCCATCGCCCTCAACGCCCTCGCCATGACGATCTCGATGATCATCGGCCCCGTCCTGGCGCAGGCGTTCGGCAATGCGTTCGGGTTCGACGGGGCCGTGTGGTTCCTGGTCGGGCTGCTGGTGATCGGACTGGTGATCGTGTGGCCGCTCCGGGTCCCGCCGCGAGAGGAGCCCCTCGGGCCTCGACGCTCCCTCGTCGTCGACACCGTCGAGGCCGTCGGCCACGTGGTGCGTGACCCGGCGCTGCGGATCCTGTTCGGGCTGCTGACCATGTCGGGACTCACCGTGAACCCGCTGGTCATGGTCACGCTCCAGGCGTTCGTGAAGGAGGAGTTGGGCCGCAACTCGGGCGACGCTGCTCCACTGCTGGCGGTGATGGGCGTCGGTATCGCCATCAGCTCGGTGGTGGTCATGCGCAAGGGCGACATGGCCAACAAGGGTGCCGCCTTCCAGCGGGCGATGATGGTCGGCTCGACCATGGTGTTCCTGATGGGGCGGACGGACGAGTACTGGCAGCTGTTCCCCCTCACGCTCGGGATGGGCCTGGCCGGTGGGTTCTACATCAACATGAACCAGGGCCTGATTCAGGCCAACACGCCGCAGGCGCTGATGGGTCGGGTCATGGGACTGTTCACGCTGGTCCAGGTCGGGCTGATGCCGATCGGGGCGCTGGCGCTCGGGCTGATCGCCTCGACGATCGGGATCGGTCTGACGATGTCGGTCACGGCGGCGCTCGCCTTGGCCGTCGTGGTGACGACCTACGTGTCGTCGCCGGAGCTCCGCCGGCTGCGCTAGGACTCACGCATCGCCGCCACCCCGTTGGCGAGGGGCACCGGGCGACATCAGGACTGCGGTTGCGTTGGCTCCTGGCCGAGATGATCGGTCGAGCGCATCGAGCACGCCGAGCCGGTCCGGCTCGGAGCGGTTCTGGCTGAGCTTGTGCTTGGCGTCGATCTGTTCGACCGTCAACTCGATGCCGACGATGGCCCGGAGCTGACGTTCGATGAAGTCGGGCGGCGCGTCGTCGACTGCCCATGCCGGACCGCCGGCGGTGGACGAGGTGGCGGCCTCGTGGTGGTCGGTCAGCGCCTCGACGATGCTGCGGGTCTTCGCCCGGTCGACGAGCCGGACCGTGCCTCGGACATGAATCAGCTCGTAGTTCCAGGTCGGCACGACCCGAGGATCGTCGGCCTTCGATGGGTACCAGCGCGGTGAGACGTAGGCGTCGGGGCCAGCGACGATCAGCAACGCTTCGGCCCCGTCGAGTGCCCGGGCGTGACGGTTGGCCTTGGCGAGATGCGCCCGAACGGTCGTGACCTCGTCGTCGACGACAAACGGTACGGCGGTGGCCTGAGGCGCGCCGTCGATCGCCGTGACGAGGTGGCCGAACGCCACCGATCGGAGGCGCTCGAGCACCTGGGCCGGTTCGGCGATCGCAAAGGCCGGAGGGAGGTACATGCCGCCATCGTAGGTTGGGCGGCATCTCGGCTTCGGCGGTGTTTCCAGCCGTCTCGGGCCCTGCGGGTAGCGTGTGCCCGTGAACGGCAACGAGCTCATCGCCCACATCCTGAAGCGAGAGGGGGTGGAGTGGCTCGCCTGCTTCCCCAACAACCCGTTGATCGAGGCCGCCGCGAAAGTCGGTATCCGACCGATCGCCTTCCGTCACGAGCGGGGGGCGGTGATGGCGGCCGACGGCTACAGCCGGGTCAGCGACCGAGAGCGTTTTGGGGTGGTCGCCGTGCAGTCGCAGGCCGGCGCGGAGAACGCACTCGGCGGGATCGCCCAGGCGTATGCCGACAACATCCCGATCCTCGTCCTGCCCGGTGGTCCGACGACAGCGCAGCTCCCGGTCCGACCGAACTACTCGGCGGCCCGCAACTACGACGGCATCACCAAGTCCGTCGAGGTGCTGCTCGACCCCGCCGGCATACCGGCGGCCATGCGTCGGGCGTTCGGTGCGCTGCGCAACGGCCCGCCCGGGCCGGTGGTGGTTGAGTTGACCGCCGACGTGTGCGCCCGCGAGGTGCCGGACGATGCCCTCGATCGCTACGTCTCCCCGCCTCGGGCGATCCAGGGCCCGGCGCCGGCCGGCGTGCAGGCCGCCATCGACGCCGTGCTCGGCGCCGGCAACCCGGTGCTGTGGGCCGGCGGTGGGGTGCTGTTCGGTGCCGCCACCGACGAGCTGCGGACGTTGGCCGAGCGGGCGTCGCTCCCGGTCTTCGCCACGATGGCCGGCAAGTCGGTGCTGGACGAGCGTCATCCGCTGGCCCTCGGGGCCGGCGGGATGACCACCACGGCGCCGGCCCGGGCCTGGCTCGACCGGGCCGACGTGATCCTCGCCGTCGGGACCAGCCTGACCCGCACTCCGTACGGTCAACGACTCCCCTCCAGGGCGGGCGTGATCCACAACACCGACGACCCGGCCGACATCGGGAAGGACGAGAACGTCCGGGTCGCGCTCCCCGGCGATGCGGCCATGACGCTGGCTGCGCTCACCGCCGAGTTCGATCGCCGAGTGGCCGCCGGCGATGCGGCGGCGGTCGGACGGGCCGAGGCCCGAGCGGCCGTCGAGGCGGAGATCGCCGAGGCCAGGGCCGAGTGGCTCGACGTCTGGCGCCCCGCATTGACGTCGGACCCCGACCAGACCGGCGAACCGCTGAGCTACTACCGGGTGATCAACGCGCTCAACGAGACCTTGGATCGCGACAACTCGATCGTGACCCATGACGCCGGCGCACCTCGCGACTGCCTGGTGCCGTTCTACGCCGCCACCGCACCACACTCCTACGTCGGTTGGGGGAAGACCACCCACCTCGGGTTCGGCATCCCGCTGGCGATCGGGGCCAAGCTCGCACACCCCGACCGCTTCTGCTGCAACGTGATGGGCGACGGCGCCTTCGGGATGTCGGGCACCGATATCGAGACCGCGGTTCGCTCGGGGGCCGCCATCACCACGGTGCTGTTGAACAACGGGGCGATGGCCACCTACCCGGTCGGTTCCCCGATGGATCCGGTCACCGCCAGAACCGAGTACGGGGTGACGATGATGGGTGGCGACTACGCCAAGATCGCCGAGGGCATGGGTGCGGTCGGGCTCCGGGTGGCCACCACCGACGAGCTGTTGGCGGCCATCGACGAGGCGAAGGCCCGCAACGCCGATGGCACCACGGTGCTGATCGACGTGGCCGCCAACGTCGAGGCCCGCCGCTCGCCCCAGGCGCCCTGACCGGGACGGCGTCGATGTCGTCTCGACGAACCGGTTGGCGTTGGTTCGAGTGTGGTGCCGGGTGGTAGCTTGCCGATAGTTCGACTCTCTAACGACGAGCCGGGGCGACGGCCCCGGCCGAGGAGTGACACCATGCCCGAGGCCTACATCATCGACGCCTGCCGGACTCCCCGTGGGATCGGCAAACAGGGCAAGGGTGCCCTGGCCCACCTCCACCCGCAGCACCTCGGCTCGACCGTGCTCAGGGCCCTGGCCGAGCGCAACGGGATCGACACCGCCGACGTCGACGACATCGTGTGGGGCACCTCGAGCCAGGTGATGGAGCAGAGCGGCGACCTCGGCCGCATGTCGGCGCTCGACGCCGGGTACGACATCAAGGCCAGCGGGGTGACCCTCGACCGATTCTGCGGATCGGGCATCACCGCCTCGAACATCGCGGCCACGTCGGTCATGGCGGGCATGGAGGACCTCGTGATCGCCGGCGGCACGGAGATGATGTCGCTGCCGAAGAAGGGTCTGCTGCCGATGGGGGCCAACAACCTGCACCTGCAGGAGATGCACCCACAGCCGCATCAGGGCGTGTGCGCCGACGCCATCGCCACCATCGAGGGCATCCCCCGGGAGGCGCTCGACGCCCACGCCGCCGAGTCGCAGCGCCGGGCTGCGGGCGCCATCGAAGAGGGCCGGTTCGACAAGAGCCTGGTCGCCGTCCACAACCCGGACGGGACCCTGGCGCTCGGCCAGGAGGAATTCCCCCGCCCTGGCACGACGGCCGAAGGGCTGGCCAAGCTGCCGCCGAGCTTCGAGGCCGCAGCGGACTACCGGCACAGCGAGGACGCCAAGACGTACCGGGAACTCGTGAACATGAAGTACCCCGAGCTGGAGATCACCCACGTGCATCATGCCGGCAACTCCTCCGGGGTGGTCGATGGCTCGGCCGCGATCCTGTTCGCCTCGGGCGAGTACGCCAAGACCAACGGCTTGACGCCGCGAGCACGGGTGGTGGCGACCGGGAACATGGGCGACGATCCGACGCTGATGCTGAACGCCCCGGTGCCATCGGCCAAGAAGGTGCTGAAGCGGGCCGGCATGACGCTCGACGACATCGACCTGTTCGAAATCAACGAGGCTTTCGCCGTGGTGTCGGAGAAGTTCCAGCGCGACCTCGATCTCGACCGCAACAAGGTCAACGTCAACGGCGGAGCCATGGCGCTCGGCCACCCGATCGGGGCGACCGGCGCCATCCTCATCGGCACGGTGCTGGACGAGCTCGAGCGTCGCGATCTCCAGACCGGGCTGGTCACGATGTGCGCCGGCGGCGGCATGGCTCCGGCCATCATCATCGAGCGGGTCTGACACCAGCAGCATCGTCGAGCGGCACGCGCCCGAGCTCCAGGCCGACACCGTCGTCGGCCGGTCGGGTGACCCACAGGTGGTCGTCGGTGACAAACCTCGGTTGCCACGGTCCGAGTTCGAACGTCGACCGGTACTCACCGGTCGACGAATCGACCTGTGACCACCGATCGCCCGGCCGGGGCGGCGGCACAAGGTCGTCGCCGTAGACGAAGGTATCGCGCCGCAGATCCAGCTGGTGACCGCCGCTCCGGAAGGTCCACGACGGGAGATCGGTGGCCGGTCGCTCGTCGATCAGCGAGCCGTCGTCGAGGTCGAGGCGCATCGGGAACCCGGGTGCGTCCTGGTTGACCCAGACTGCGCCCTCGTGGAGGTGGAACGAGGTGATGCGGAGGACGGTGTCGATCGGGAGACTCCGGACGGTGAACTGACGCAGCAACGCACCCGACTCGAGCTCGAAGATCCAGACCTCCGAACGGCGAACGACCACCAGGCGTCCGGTGTCGACTGCGGTACCCGCGACCCCGGGCCCGACGTCGAGCGCCGGGCTCGTCAGGGACTCGATCGTGCCGGCTCGCAGATCGACCCGACCGACACCGGGACCGACACCGACGGTCCAGACGACTCCGTCGACCACGACCAGGGGTTCGTGGCGGAGCCCGGACCGGTCGCCACCGTCGAGCGGGGGGAGTTGGAACTGGCGGAGCGGGCGGAGGTCATCGCCGTCCAACTCGACGAGGAACAGCTCACCGCCGACGAGGATCGACGGCTGCCACGCCTGCTCGACGGCGTCGATGCCGGGCAGCCGACCACGAACCCGGAGCAGGAGCGAGCCATCGACAACCGCCAGCTCGTCGACCGCCGACCAGGTCGTCAGCTCCACCCGTGCCGACTCGACGCCGGTCTCGCCGTCAAGGCGTACCAGCGTGGTCGGGCCCTCGCCCGGGCCGTCGACGTCGGTGACCACGACGACCACGGCGTCGTCGACAGCCACGCCGCCAGCGACCCGTCCACCTGGCAACCGGAGCAGCAGTTCGGGCTCGTCCCGATCAGCGCCGAGTCCGAACCCGAGGGCGTCGGCGGCGAGGAGCGCCAGGACCATCGAGGCTGCGACCACCGCCAACACAGCGGGCAGACGACGCCGTTGGCGCCGATGTCGACCGTCGGTCATCGCCGGCCGAACCACTGGTCGGTCCACGCTGCCGCAGTGCCACCGTCCGGGTCGGTGTCCTCGTCGGGGTCGGTTCGTGGTCCTCGGTCGACGCCGTCCTGGAAGGCGACGGCCAGCTCGGTGCCGGCGGCCATCGCCCGCCGCATCGGCACGAGCCGATCGTGGGGCAACAGATCGACCCCGCCATCGTCGCCAGGGAGGGGCAACGGGCTCCAGTTGCCGGTCTGCGGGTGGCGCCAGCGGTAGGTGCCCGGCTCGGCACCGTGGCCGACATCGACCGTCCGGCGACCCAACTCGGGCACCACCAGCTCGATTCGCGCCATCGGTGCGGACCCGAGCTGCCGCTCGAGCCAAGCCTCGGCCACCGACCGCTGCCACCGGACGGGATCGCCCCGCTCGTAGACCTCGGCCCAGGCCTGGCGATGCTCGCGTAGCTCCGCATCGGTCGGGATCCCGTCGACGAACCACGCCCACGCGAGGCTCGCCGGTGTCGCCACCGTCCAGCCCCATGGCGCAAAGCCGACGCCGGTGCTCAACAGGGCCATGGCCCGCCCGGCGTCCCGGTTGCGGCGGCGGGCCTCGTCGTCGAGCGTCGCCGCTCGGGCGAAGAGGGCCGCCCACGCCTCCGCCTCGGCCCGGCCGGCCAGATGGGCGAACGGGCGGACCCGGTCGAGGTCGACCGATCCTCCATCGTCGAGCGAGGCGACGATTGCGGCCCGAGCGAGCTCGTCGGCGGCGACGGCGACGGCCTGACCTCGTCCCCAGCGCAGCACCTCGCCGTGGACCGCTCGCCATGCTGCCGGTCCGATCATCGGAGCAACGACCGGAACGAGGCGGACGTCACCCGACGGCTGGCCGACGTCGGCCATGGCCTCGGGGTCGACCACACTGGCCACCTGCCAGGCCAGGAGGAGGTCGAGGCCAGCGGCGGTGCCGACGTCGCCGACGATCGGCCCATCGCGTCCGACGGCCTCGGCGACGGCGCCGATGACCGCATTGGAAGACTCGGCGTCGCCGGCGACCACGCCGAGAAACGTGGTGATCGGGTAGGGGTCGTCGAGATGAGGAGTCGCCGCCGAGTCGGCCGCTCCTGGGTTGGCACGGGCCACAGCGTCAAACGGCACCGCCGGACGGAGCAACGGGTCGAGACTTCCGGGCCCGGATGTCGAACCGGCGTCGCCGGTGAGCCTCCGAACGACGAGCCGGGCTGCCTCGGGGTTGACTGCGGCCTGCGCCAGTAGCACGTTGCGAGGGTCCTCGCCGCGGAGGATGGTGAGCCGGGTACCGCCCGCTTCGCCATCGGCATCCCACCGCCAGTGGCCGACCGACCCACGAGGGTCGGCGACCTGACCGAGCCGCAGCGCGGTGACCGTTGCATCGGCCAGGAACGTCGGCTCGAACCGACCGAACGCCAGGAGCATCGCAGGGCTGAGGCCGATGGCGCCGGGTAGGCCGTCTGGAATCGGCTGGTCGAGCAGGTCGGCCCCGGCGAAGCCGATCGAGGGCGCGCCGTCGGCGTCTCGGGCGTGGGTGGCTGCGGCGAGCCCCTGCCCGAACGCCCGGACCGTCGCCAGCTCCTCGTCGCCAGCCGCCCCGGCGACGGCGATCGTCAGGGTCGGCAGCCGGGCCGCCCCCGCCGCACCGACCTCCCGATAGAAGGCCACACTCCGCTCGTGGTCGGTGGCGACCCCATCGGCGACGTGGTCGAGCTCGGCGGCCAGTCCAGGGCGGTACTGCCAGGCCTCGCCGACCGGCCCTCGAAGGTCCGGTGCGAGCAGCTCGGCGTACCGTCGACCCTCCCACGCCGGGCCGCCCGTGGCGTCGGCGACGAGGGCGATGGCATCGAGGCGGGCGATGGAACCGTCTGGCTCCAGTCCCTCGTCGGACAGTCGGTCGAGCTGGTCTCGCAGCCGCTCCAGCCGCTCATCGATGGTGGCGAGCCGCTCGCTGTCACCGCCCCACCAGATCAACGGATGACCGTCGACCAGACGGCGCTCGCCCTCCAGCTCGGCGATCCGGGCGGTGAGGCGCCGATGGCGGACCAGGGCCGGAGGGGCGTAGGCCGAGTCGATCCCCGCCTCCTCGATCGGGGTCCCGGCCACCACGGCGTCGAGCAGCCGATCGCGGAGGGCATCGTCTGGCGGGGGGAGCCGACCGTCCCGGACCGCCCGGCCGAGCGCCGGGGGGAGGGACCGGGCCGAGACGGTCAGCAGGTCGCGACGAACCGAGTCGGCGAGCTCGGTGGTGTCGAGCGTTGCCACCAGCAGCGGGTCGAGCGTCGCCTGCTCGACCGCGGGGCCGGCGCCGAGGACCTCGGCGGTCCGCCGCCGGGCGACCACGATGCGATGCTGGAGCGTGGTGAGCGCCTCGTGATGGCGCCGGCTCCGCTCGACGAAGCGAGCGAGATCGCCGGTATCAGCCTGGTATGCCTGTGGTGGGGACACGGTCTGCCTCGGTGCGGCCATGGATGGCCGGCGGAGATCGGCCTGACGACCGATGCACGTTGAGCGAGGCCCGTAGGCCCGAGGCCTCCGGCCGAGCCGGGGCGGACACGGATGAGGCTAGGGCGAGCGGGCCGGGGTCACCATGGGGACCGGTCCCCATCGACATCCGCCCGATCCCACTGTCGAGATGGTCGGCGTGCTCCTGTTCACCGCCAGCGCCAGACTGCGGCCCATCAGGCCGACGCGCGGCTCAGATGGCGTCGACGAGGGCAGCCAGCGAACGGTCGATCTCGACGTCGAGATCGAGCAGCGCATGGCTGTAGGTCTTGCCCTGAGCGTCGATGTGCAGGCTGAGCGTCCCCCCGCCACCGAGACACTGGTGGAGCAGGAAGTTGAGGGCGCCGATGTTGGCGACCTCGAACCGCTCCACCCCACCGAAGGCGATCCCAACGAACGCCTCCTGCACCCGCTCCGCCGTCAACTCGTCGACCAGCCACCGGTAGAGCGCAGGATGACGTGCGATCACCCCGATGTTGCACGTGTCCCCCTTGTCGCCCGACCGCCCGTGGGCCAGCGTCGACAGCTTGACGGTCACGATCTCGCCGGCCGGCGGAGGAACGTCGACGTCATCGTCGACCCGGGGCGTGTCGCCCGGCGCCACCCGGCCCTCGCCGGTCGGCCCCTCGAAGGGCACGGTCGCCTCGACCCGTTCGCCGCCGCCGAACACCGTGACCTCACCGGGGCAGCGGTCCCGCGGGATCAGGCACGGCCAGTAGGCGACCACCTCCTGGACCGGTGGCCGGCCACCGATCACGCCGACTCCAGGCGGGCCGGACAGCACGAGCGCCGGCACCATCTTGGCGAACTCCCGGATCTTGGCCCGGTCCTGATCCCGCACACCGAAGCGGGCCATGATCTCGTTGGCCTCCTGGCTCGGCGATCGCGGCCCCCAGGTGGCACTCGCCCCGACGAACTCCGTCAGCGTGTCCTCGTAGTCTGGCAGCCTCCCCCACAGGATCTCGCCGAACATCTGGCCCTTGGCCACTGCGTCTGGGCCCGACACGATGACGCCGCCCGAGGCCTTGAAGCCGTCGCCGTAGCTCACCGACACCTTCAGGAACTCGGTCGGCGCCGAACCCCGGATGCCGGAGACATGCACCCGGTCGGGCCCGTCGTCGGCCACCACGATGGAGCCGAAGTCGACCACGACGTCAGGCGTCAGGTACGCCGACGGGTCACCCATCTCATAGACGAGCTGCTCGGTGACGGTGGCGGCGTTGACCAGGCCCCCGGTGCCCGGGTGCTTGGTGACAACGAAGGAGCCATCGGCGTGCATCTCGACGATTGGGTAGCCGACGTCGTGGAACGACGGAACGGTCCGCCAGTCGGTGAAGTTGCCACCGGTGCTCTGGGCCCCGCACTCGAGGATGTGGCCGGCGATGATGCCCGCGGCGAGGCGGTCCCAGTCGTCGGTGGCCCAGCCGAAGTGATGGATCATCGGAGCCAGGGTGATACCGGTGTCGGTGACCCGACCGGTGACGATGAACTGCGCACCCTCGTCGAGCGCCCGCACGACGGGTGCGGCGCCGAGGTAGGCGTTGGCGCTCGACACCCGGTCGACGACGTCGCTGAACGATCTGCCGTCGTCCATGTTCGACAGGTCCAACCCCTCGGCGTGCCACTGCTGGATGCGGCCCATCAGGTCGTCGCCGGCAACGACACCGACCCGGGGGTCGAGGTCCTTGGCCTTGGCCCGGGCCAGGATGGCCTCGCCACAACTCAGCGGGCGGACACCACCGGCATTGGCGATGATCGTGACCCCCTGCTCCATCGCACTGGCCATCACCTCGTCGAGCTGGTCGACGAAGTCGACGGCGAAGCCGGCCTCGGGGTTGCGCTGGACCTGTTTCTGGAGGATCGACATCGTGATCTCGGCCAGGAAGTCCATCGTGATGACGTCGACGGGCCCACCGTCGAGCTGGCGGCGGAGGGCGGTCAGATCGTCGCCCCAGTAGCCGCTGGCGTTGGCGATGCGGAGAGGCTCGGTGGTGCTCATGGCCTCGACAGTAGTGGTCACGCCTGCGGGCCCGCCCGCTGCGACTCTGACGGCGTGGGACCGCTCCCCATCCCGGTGGCCCACCGGCCCCGGAGGCTCGCGGCGATGACCTCCGGCTGGCGAGACGATGGGCGGGGCGATCTCCGGTGGCCGCCGATCTAGCGGGCGGGGAGCCAGACGTTCTGGCAGGCCGGGGGGTCGGCCAACGGCACGGCCCTGAACAGCACCAGGCGCTCCTCGAACCACCCGAGCGGCTCGGGGGTGAGCGGACCGGGTGCGTCGGGGCGGTGGCGGACCACCTCGCCGCCGAGGCGGTAGGTGACCGACACCCCCGGATGATCGGCGAGATAGTCGCGCAGGTTGGCCACCGGCAGGGCGAATCCGCTGCTGGCGTAGGCAGCCAGGCCGTCGTCGTCGGCCTCGATGATCTCGACCGTGGCGCCCTGCGCATCGCGCAACCCCGCCGTCCGCCGGATCACCAGGTGGTTGGTCTCCCCATCCGCCGTCACGAGGTTGGCGTACATGTTGAACCCGGTCGCGGTCTTGACCTCCAGGTACGGAGCGAGACCGTTGAACAGCGCAAGCAGCACCAGAGCCACACCGGCGACACCGGCCGGTCGGAGGCGGACCGGGTGCGGGCTGGGGTCGGTGGCGTCGACGTCGTGGTCACCAGCCGCCCGGACCGATCGGTCAGCTCCCGAGCGCCAGGCCAGCACCATCCCGAGAGCGATCGACACCAACAGCACGAGCCACATGACCCACGCCACCCGGATGGCCACCGTGCGGGCCCCGCTCTCGGCCGGGCCGAAGACCGGCAGGTGGAACGCCGCCACCTGGATCGCGACCAACGCCATCCAGGGCCTTCCTCGACCGAGGTCGAGGCGGGGCAGGCTCCGATCGATGGAGGCCAGCAGCGAGGGCGGTGCGAACAACGAGAAGAGCGGCACGAGCACGAGCGTGAAGTCGTAGAAGTGCTGGCGGAGGTCGAGCGTCAGGACCAGGTGGAACGCAATGGCGAGCCACACCCCGAACCGTCGGGTCCGGGGCACGACGAGCAGCACCGGTACCGCCAGCTCGATCAGCAGCACCGGGTAGGGCAGGACGGGGGCCATGGCCCCGTCGCCGGGGATCAGCGGCAGTCGCCAGAAGTCGAGCGCCTGGTTGGCGAAGAAACGGGCGCAGGACTCGACCGGGTCGAGGAAGCCGGTGTTGAGCTTGGCCACAGCGGCGAACGAGTAGAAGACCAGCAGCAGTACGCGGGCGGTCGGAGCGAAGCGACCGGCGAACCCGTCGTCATCCGTCCAAGGTCGGGCCGCCAGTGCTGCCAGGCTGACGACGGCGGCCAGCCACCAGTGGTTGCCGAGCAGTGGCGCCTCGACGAACGCCGACACCACGATCGCCGCAGCCAGAGCCACCCGCCCGACACGCAGATCGGGCCGAGCCACGACGGCGATCGCCACCCAACCGACCACAACGTTGGCCAGCCCTCGACCGGACCAGCCATCGCCGGTCGGCGCCCCGAGCACGTGGGCGATGGCGGCGAAGGCCCACCACCGCCACCAGATGTCCACGTTCATGTCCGCTCGATCGTAGAGCCCCGGTCCCCTACGGTCTGGCCATGCTCATCGAGACGTCGCTGACCTCTGCCGACCTGAACGACGTCGGGCCGAGAGCGGCTGCCCTCGAGGTCGCCGGCTACGACGTGCTCACCACCCAGGAGAACCGGCACGACCCCTATCTCCCACTCGCGGTGGCGGCGACCACGACCACGACGTCCACCCTCGCCACCAGCGTGGCCATCGCCTTCCCCCGGAGCCCGATGATCACCGCCAACGTCGGATGGGATCTGCAACGGGCCTCCCGTGGCCGGTTCGAGCTCGGCCTCGGCAGCCAGGTCAAGGGCCACAACGAGCGACGCTTCTCCGTTCCGTGGTCGGCCCCGGCTCCCCGCATGCAGGAGTACGTGGCGGCGGTTCGAGCCATCTGGCGATCCTGGCACGAGGGCGAGCCGCTCGCCTTCGCCGGCGAGCACTACGGCTTCTCGCTGATGCCGCCCAACTTCACGCCGGAGCCCCTCGTCGACGGCATGACACCGCCCGCATCACCATCGCTGCCGTCGGACCGGCCATGCTCCGGGTGGCGGGACGGGTGTGTGACGGTGTCCGCCTCCACCCGTTCTGCACCCGTGCCTACACCGAGGCCGCAGTTCTGCCCCAGCTGGACCGCGGGCTCGACCAGTCGGGCCGCAGCCGGGACCAGCTGACGATCGCCGGCGGCGGGTTCGTCTGCACGGGGCCCGATGACGAGTCGGTCGCCGACGCGGTCGACTGGGTCCGCTACCGCATCGGCTTCTACGGCTCGACCAGGGCCTACTGGCCCGTGTTGGAGCAGCACGACCTGCTCG
>JBCCVL010000004.1:0-79885 GCA_039195375.1 Actinomycetota bacterium | reverse complement strand
GGTGATCGAGGCGTTGGCGTTGGCCTCCTCGATGGCGGCGCGGAGCGTGCACTCGGTGGTGCCGTCGCCGATGGTGCCGCCGGTGGAGCAGACGCCGTCGCCGGCGCTGGTGTCGCCGCCGTCACCGGTCGAGTTGACGGTCAGATCGGGCCGTTGGACCCGGACCCAGACCCGATGGAGGGTGTCGAGGCTGGACCCGCTGGTGGGGTCGTCGGCCTCCCACCGGCCGCTCAGACCCCGGACTCCCCAGTGATTGGCGCCGCTCGTGAAGTAGGGGAACTCGGTCAAGGCGCCGTCGCCCTGGTCGCTGAACGCGCTGTCGGTCGATGTCGGCAAGTTCGCGCTGTGGCCGGACAGGAGGGCGTGGGAGGCGGCGATCCCGCCGGTGAGGAAATCGTCGTCTGCGTCGCTCTGGAACTCGCCGAGGACCGGCGAGCGGAAGTGGATGATCCGGTTGGCGCCGGACGACTCGCCGTACCACCGCAGCTCGAGGTCGGCGGCGGCGTCGGGGATGGCGGCGGCCGCAGCCTGGCCGGTGTGCCCCCAGAACTGGGTGCCCGACTGGTCGGTGCCCCGCGAGACGTTCGAGTAGGTCGGCCAGTCGGCGGCCGCGGCCCGCACGTCGATGGTCGGGTTGGTGCCGCCGTCGTGGTTGTACTGGAGGACCTGGACCCAGGCGCCGCCCTCGTCCGAACTGACCGAGGCCTCGAAGGCACCACCGCCGAAGTCGAACCAGAAGCGACCGTCGACGTCGTCTGGAACGGCGGCGAGCGAGGCGAAGGGGCAGGCGGAGCCGTAGCCGGTGCCGAACGAGCAGGCGTCGGTGAGCTCGAGCACGTAGACGGCACCGGCGGAGCTGGCCCCGTCGTCGTCGCCGTGGGCACCGACGGCCAGGCTGATCGTGCCGTCGCCGTCCAGGTCGCCGAGTGAGGTGACCCCGACGCCGAACGAGTCGAACCCGTCAAGCGGTCCGGTCAGGCCGCCGCTGGTTGCGCTGATCTTGGCCTCGTTGCGGACCATGCCGGTGCGGTCGAGGAAGAGGAGGTACACCGCCCCGGCCGAGCCGGAACCGTCGTCGTCGCCCGGTGCACCAACGGCGAGGTCCACGATGCCATCACCGTCGAGGTCGCCGACGGCGGCGACCGACGAGCCGAATGCGTCACCGTTGCCCAGGTCGGCGGCCAGACCGCCAGCGGTGTCGCTGATCTTCTGCTCGGCCTTGACCGTGCCGTCGGCGTTGAGGAAGAGCACATGCAGCGCGCCGGCCCCGGCGTCGCCGTCGTCGTCCTTGGCCGCGCCGACCACGAGGTCCCTGACGCCGTCACCGTCGAGGTCGCCGATGCCGGCCAGGCCGGCACCGAGCTCGTCATCGTCGTCGAGGGTTGCGGTCAGGCCGCCGCTGGTGTCGCTGATCTTGTTGGCGCTCTTGGCCGTGCCGTCGGTGTTGAGCAGGACGACGTAGACCGCGCCCCGATCGGCGCCGCCGTCGTCGTCCTGGGTGGAGCCGACGGCCAGGTCGTTGATGCCGTCGCCGTCGACGTCGCCAAGCCCGGCCACGTCTCGGCCGAACTCGACGGTGCCGGCGAATGAGACGCCGAGTCCACCCTCGGTCTCGGAGAGCTTCTGTTCCGCCTTGACGGTGCCGTCGTCGTCGAGGAACAGGATGTAGACGGCGCCGTGGTTGCTGCCGCCGTCGTCATCGCGGAACGCGCCGACGGCGATGTCGACGTTGCCGTCGCCGTCGAGGTCGCCGAGCGAGGCCACGTTGCGGCCGAACTGGTCGCTGTCGTCGAGCACGCCGGCGAACCCGCCGGTGGTGTCGCTGATCTTCTGCTCCGCCCTGACCGTGCCGTTGGCATTCAGGAACAGGATGTGGACGGCACCCCGGCTGGAGCCACCGTCGTCGTCCTGGTAGGCGCCGACGGCGAGGTCGACGACGCCGTCACCGTCGAGGTCGCCGATGGAGGCGATGCCCTGGCCGAGCAGGTCGAAGCTGTCGAGCGTCGCCGACAGCCCGCCCTGGGTGGCGCTGATCTTCTGCTCGCTGGCCACCTGGCCGACCACGGCGTCGGTCGGGGGATCGAGGAAGTCGGGTTCGCCGTCGTGGTCGCTGTCTATGGCGTCGCGAGGGTTGCCGTCGCCGCTCGGGTCCGGACGCTCCGAGGCGGTCGGGGTGGTGTCGCCGTCGTCGTCGGCGTCGAGGTAGTTGGGAGTCGTGTCGCCGTCGGTGTCGGGACCGGGGTTGGTCGACGGGTCGTCGTCTGCGTCTGCGTCGGCGTCCTCGAAGCAGTCGAGCACGGTGTCGGAGTCGCTGTCGCCAGGGCTGCAGCCGAGGCTGAGATCGAGTACGTGGACGGCGCCACGATTCGTGCCACCGTCGTCGTCGTAGCTGGCCCCGACGGCGATGTCGATCGTGCCGTTGCCGTCGAGGTCGCCGAGGCCGGAGACCGAGATACCGAACCAGTCGCCGTCGTCGAGGGCGGTGGCCAGGTTCCCCGACGTGTCGCTGATCCGAGAGCTGGTCTTGACGGTGCCGTCCGACCGCAGGAGCAGCACCTCGACCGCGCCGCGCTGGCTGCCGCCGTCATCGGCTCCGGGTACGCCGACGAGCAGGTCGTTGACGCCGTCACCGTCGAGGTCGCCGATGGCACCGACCGAGCCCCCGAACCAGTCCGAGTCGTCGAAGGTCGTCGTCAGCCCGCCGGCGGTGTCGCTGATCTTCTGCTCACCCTTGACCGTGCCATTTGCGTTCAGGAACAGCACGTAGGCCGCACCTCGATCGGCGCCCCCGTCGTCATCGCCGTAGGCGCCGATGGCGAGATCGGGAGTCCCGTCGCCGTCGATGTCGCCCGGCCCGGTGACGGCCTCGCCGACGTTGTCGTTGTCGTCGAGTGTGGCGCCGAAGCCACCGGCGGTGTCGCTGACCTTCTGCTCGGCTCGCACGGTGCCGTCGGCGTTCAGGAACAGCACATAGGCGGCTCCCCGGTCAGCACCACCGTCGTCGTCGCCGTTGGCACCGACGACCACGTCGGGAACGCCGTCACCGTCGACGTCGCCGACGCCGCCGACGGCGACGCCGAAGTTGTCGTTGTCGTCGAGCGCGGCGGAGAGCCCGCCAGTGGTGTCACTGATCTTCTGCTCGGCTCGCACGGTGCCGTCGGCGTTCAGGAACAGCACGTAGACGGCGCCCCGACCGGTCCCGCCGTCGGCGTCGTAACGGGCGCCGACGATGAGCTCGTTGCGACGATCCCCGTCGAGGTCGCCGATCACCCCGACCCACTCGCCGAAGAAGTCGCCGTCGTCGAGTGTCGCCGCGAGGCCGCCGGCGGTGTCACTGATCTTCTGCTCACCCTTGACGGAGCCGTCGGCGTTCAGGAACAGGACGTAGATCGCTCCCCGGTTGCTCCCGCCATCGTCATCGGTGGCCGAGCCGACGACGATGTCGTTGACCCCGTCGCCGTCGAGATCGCCGACGGGGGCAACGCCAGGCCCGAACGCGTCATCGTCGTCGAGCGGGCCGGTCAGGCCACCGGCGGTCGAGCTGATCTTCTGCTCGTCGGCCACGGTCCCGACGGTGGCCGAGGTCGGCGGATCGAGGTAGTCCGGTTGCCCGTCGCGATCCGAGTCGAGCGCATCGCGTGGGTCACCATCGCTGTCGGGATCTGCGTTCTCGGCGGTCGTGGCCGCAGCGTCGGCGTCGTCATCGCTGTCGAGGTAGTCCGGCGTGGTGTCGCCGTCCGTGTCCGGGCCCGGTGTCGTCGCCGGATCGCCGTCGAGATCGCCGTCGGCGTCCTCCTCGTGGTCCCAGAGACCATCACCATCGCTGTCGGCCCGGCCCCGCAGCTCCAACACGTAGACCGCACCGCGATCCGAGCCCTCGTCGTCGTCGTTGCGAGCTCCGACGGCGATGCTCGGCACGCCGTCGCCGTCGAGGTCGCCGAGGTTCCAGACCTCGGCACCGAACCGGTCGTCGTCGTCGATGGTGGCGGCAGCGCCGCCCCTGGTGTCGTCGATCCGCCGGTGGTCCTTGACCGAGCCGTCGTCGGCGAGGAAGACGACGTAGAACGCTCCCCGATTGGTCCCGCCTCCGGCATCACCCCAGGTGCCGACGACGAGGTCGGGGTTGCCGTCGACATCGAGGTCCCCCGGGCTGTGCACGTCGACGCCGAACTCGCCGTTGTCCGGCAGTGGCCAGGCCAGGGCCCCGGTGGTGTCGCTGATCTTGCTGCTGCTGGAGACGGTGCCGTCGCTGCCGAGCAGCAGGATGTAGACGGCGCCCCGGTCGGTCCCGCCGTCGTCGTCCAGGGCGGCGCCGACGGCCAGATCGGTGGTCCCGTCGCCGTCGAGGTCGCCGATCGAGGCAACGCCCGAGCCGAAGTTGTCGTCGTCGTCGAGCGTCTCGGTGAAGCCGCCGACCGTGTCGCTGATCTTCTGCTCGCTCTTGACCGTGCCGTTGGCGTTGAGGAAGAGCACGTGGACGGCGCCTCGTCCATTGCCGCCGTCGTCGTCCCAGCGAGCCGGGGCGGCGAGATCGGGGATGCCGTCGCCGTCGAGGTCCCCGAGGCCGGCCATGCTCAGACCGAAGCCGCTCCACGTGCTCAGCGTCGCCGTCAGCCCCCCGGTGGTCGAGCTGATCTTCTGCTCACCCTTCACCGTGCCGTCGGCGTTCAGGAACAGGATGTAGATGGCGCCGTAGTTGCTGCCGCCGTCGTCGTCCTGCATGGCGCCGACGGCGAGGTCGGGGATCCCGTCGCCGTCGACGTCACCGAGGCCGGCCAGACCACGACCGAAGTCGTCGCCGCTGCTCAGGCTGGTCGTGAGGCCCCCGACGCCGTTGGCGATCTTCTGTTCACCCTTCACGGTGCCGTCGGCGTTGAGGAAGAGGACGTGGACGGCGCCGGGGCCGTCGTTGGAGGCGCCGACGGCCATGTCGTTGATGCCGTCGCCGTCGACATCGCCGAGACTCGTGCCGTCGGCGCCGAACTGCCCGCCGTCGACCAGGGTCGCGGCGAGCCCTCCGGTGGTGTCGCTGATCTTCTGGGTGGCGGCCACGTAGCCGCTCGTTGCGCTCGGCGTGCCGGCGTCGAGCCAGTCTGGCTCGCCGTCTCGATCGGAGTCGACGGCGTCGCGGGGGTCACCGTCGCCGTTGGGGTCGGCGTTCTCCGCCGACGTCGCTGCGCCGTCGCCGTCGTCGTCGGCATCGAGATGGTTGGGGGTCGTGTCGCCGTCGGTGTCGGGACCGGGAGTGGTCGACGGGTCTCGGTCGCTGTCGGTGTCGGCGTCCTCCTCGCAGTCGAGCAGCCCGTCCGAATCCGAGTCGGCGACGCCGCAGGCGCCGGTGGTGAGGTCGACGACGTACACCGCCCCTCGGAGCGAGCCGCCGTCGTCGTCGCCGTAGGCACCGATGGCGAGGCCGATGGTGCCGTCGCCGTCGAGGTCGCCGAGGCCGGTCACGGACTGGCCGAAGAAGTCGTTGTTGTCGAGCGGGCCGGTGAGCCCACCGTCGCCTGCTCCCAGCTGGGTGGTCGTCTTGACCGTCCCGTCGGTGTTCAGGGTGAGGACGAACACCGAACCGGTGTTGCTCGTACTCTCCAGCGGCACACCGACGACCACGTCGGACACACCATCGCTGTCGATGTCGCCGACGCCGGCGACGCCGGTCCCCATCTGGGCGACGGCGTCGAGCGTTGCCCCGAACCCGCCGGTGCCCTCGGCGATCTTCTGCTCACCCTTGACCGTGCCGTCGCTGTTGAGCCGGAGCACGTAGGCGGCGCCCTTCAGGGAGCCGCCGGTGTCGTCATAGTTGGCCCCCGCGATGAGGTCGGGCACGCCGTCGTTGTCGACGTCGCCGATACCGGAAACGCTCGAGCCGAAGTGGCCGCCGTCGAGCGACGCGGTGAGGCCGCCGGCCGTGTCGGAGATCTTCTGCTCCGCCTTCACCGTCCCGTCGGGGTTGAGGAACAGCACGTAGACGGCGCCGTCGCTGCCGCCCCCGTCGTCGTCCCAGGGCGCCCCGACAGCGATGTCGGGAACGCCGTCGCCGTCGACATCACCGAGCCCGCCGATGCCCTCGCCGAATCCGTCGTCGTTGTCCAGCGTCGCCGCCAGCCCGCCGGTGGTGTCGGAGATCTTCTGCTCCTCCCTCACCGTCCCGTCCGCGTCGAGGAACAGCACGTACACTGCGCCTCGATCGGAACCGCCGTCGTCGTCACCGGTCGCACCGACGACGAGGTCGGGGATGCCGTCGCCGTCGATGTCACCCGGCCCGGCCGCCCCGGAACCGAAGTCGTCGTCGTCGTCGAGCGTGGCAGCGAGGCCCCCGGCGGTGTCGGAGATCTTCTGCTCCGCCTTCACCGTCCCGTCGGCGTCGAGGAACAGCACGTGGACGGCGCCTCGATCGGTACCGCCGTCGTCGTCGCCTTGGGCTCCAACGGCGAGATCGACGACCCCGTCGCCGTCGAGGTCACCGATCGAGGTCGATCGACGTCCGAACTGGTCGCTGTTGTCCAGGCTGGCGGTGAAGCCGCCGACGGTGTCGCTGATCTTCTGCTCGCTCGTGACGGGCAGCTCGGATGAGTTGGTGGGGGCGTCGAGGTAGTCGGGCTCGCCGTCGCGATCGGCGTCACGGGCGTCGCGGGGGTCGCCGTCGCCGTTGGGATCGGCGTTCTCGGCCGAGGTGTTGGTCCCGTCGCCGTCGTCGTCGGCATCGAGGTAGTTGGCGATGGTGTCGCCGTCGGTGTCGGGACCGGGGTTGGTCGACGGGTCGTCGTCGGCATCGCTGTTGGCGTCCTCCTCGCAATCGAGGAGCCCATCGGAGTCCGAGTCCGTGGTGCCACACGGCGCAACGGAGAGATCGAGCACGTACACCGCGCCACGGTCCGTCCCGCCGTCGTCGTCTCCGGCGGTGCCGACCGCCAGATCGAGCCCGCCGTCGCCGTCGAGGTCGCCGAGACCGGCGACGTCGGTCCCGAACCCGTCGCTGTCGTCGAGCGATCCGGTCAGCCCGCCGGCGGTGGAGCTGATCTTCGCCTCGCCCTTGACCGTGCCGTCGGTGTTCAGGAAGAGCAGGAAGGCGGCGCCGCGGAACGTCCCGCCGTCGCTGTCGATGGCGGCGCCGACCACCAGGTCCTCGACGCCGTCCCGGTCGACGTCGCCGACCCCGGCGACGCCGCTGCCGAACCAGGTGTTGTCGACCAGCGGTCCGGTCAGGCCGCCCGTGCTCGAGCTGATCTTCTGCTCGCCCTTGACCGTGCCATCGGTGTTCAGGAACAGGACGTACACGGCGCCACGGTTCGTGCCGCCGCCGTCGTCGTCGCGGAGCGCGCCGACGGCGAGGTCGGAGATGCCGTCGCCGTCGAGGTCGCCGATCCCGGCGACGCTGCTGCCGAACCAGTCGTTGTCGACGAGCGATGCCAACAGTCCGCCGGTGGCATCGCTGATCTTCTGCTCGCCCTTGACCGTGCCATCGGTGTTCAGGAACAGGACGTACACGGCGCCACGGTTCGTGCCGCCGCCGTCGTCGTCGCGGATGGCGCCGACCGCCAGGTCGGGAACGCCGTCGGCGTCGAGATCGCCGATGGCGCCGACCGAGTAGCCGAACTCGTCGTCGCCGTCGACCGAGCCGGTGAACCCACCCGAAACGACGCTGATCTTCTGCTCGGCCCGCACCGTGCCATCGGTGTTCATGAGCAGGACGTAGACCGCGCCCCGGTCCGAGCCACCGTCGTCGTCCTGGTCGGCGCCGACCGCGAGATCGAGCACGCCGTCGCCGTCGACGTCACCGATGGCGGCCACCGACGCCCCGAACCGGTCGCCGTTGTCGAGCGGCCCGGTCAGCCCACCGGTGGTTGAGCTGAGCTTCTGCTCCGATGCGACCGTGCCGTCTGCGTCGAGGAAGAGCACGTGCACGGCACCACGACCGGCGCCTCCGTCGTCGTCTTCGGGCGCACCGACCACCAGGTCGCCGATCCCGTCGCCGTCGAGGTCACCGATCGAGGCAACGGCGGTTCCGATGGCGTCGCTGTCGTCGAGCGTGGCCGAGAGGTCGCCCGTCGTGTCACTGATCTTCTGCTCCGATCGGACCGGCGTTGCACCGGAGCCGACGTCGGGGTCGAGGTAGTCGGGCTGGCCGTCGTGGTCGGAGTCGCGGGCATCGCGTTGATGGCCGTCGCCGTTCGGGTCGGCGTTCTCGGTGGTGGTGGCCGCGCCGTCGCCGTCGTCGTCCGGGTCCAGGTAGTCGACGGTGGTGTCGCCGTCGGTGTCCGGCCCCGGGCTGGTGGCCGGATTGCCGTCGAGATCGGTGTCGGCGTCCTCCCGGTGGTCCCAGAGGCCGTCGCCGTCGGCGTCGGCCCGGGTCCGCAGATCCAGGATGTAGGCGGCGCCACGATCGGTGCCGCCGTCGTCGTCGTAGCGGGCGCCGACGGCCAGGTTCAGGCCGCCGTCGCCGTCGAGGTCGCCGAGGCTGGCGACGCTTGTCCCGAACCGGTCGTTGGCGTCGAGCAACGCGGTCAGGCCGCCGTACACGTCGTCGATGATCCGATCCTCGATGACCCGGCCGGCGGCGTCGAGGGACAGGACGCGGATCCCGCCGCGGGCGGAGCCGGTGCCCGGTGCAGCCCAGTTGCCGACGGCGATGTCGATCGTGCCGTCCCCGTCATAGTCACCAAGGCCGGTGACGTCACGGCCGAAGAGCTGGTTGTCGGCAATCGGGTTGACGAGGCCACCCGTGGTGTCCGAGATCTTCTGCTCACCCTTCACGGTGCCGTCGCTGTTGAGCAGCAGGACGTAGACGGCGCCGGTGGCCGAACCACCGTCGTCGTCTCCGGTCGCGCCGACGACGAGATCGGGCACGCCGTCGCCGTCGAGGTCGCCGATGCCAGCCGTTCCTGACCCGAAGTTGTCGCCGTTCTCGAGTGCCGCGGTGAGCCCACCGGCGGTGTCACTGATCTTCTGCTCACCCTTGACCGTGCCATCGTCGTCGAGGAACAGCACGTAGACGGCGCCGCGGCCGGTGCCACCGTCATCGTCGTAGCGGGCGTCGACGGCGAGATCGTTGATGCCGTCCCCATCGACGTCACCCAGTCCGGACAACGCGGCACCGAAGCGGTCGCCGTCGTCGAGCGTCGCGGCGAGCCCACCCGCCGTGTCGCTGATCTTCTGCTCACCCTTCACCGTGCCGTCGGCGTTCAGGAACAGCACGTGGATCCCGCCGCGATCGGTGCCCCCGTCGTCGTCACCCCAGGTCCCGACGGCGATGTCGGCGATCCCGTCGCCGTCGACGTCGCCGAGGCCCGAGATCGCATGACCGAACTCGTCACTGTTGGTCAGCGTCGCAGTCAGCCCACCCGCGGTGTCGCTGATCTTCTGCTCACCCTTCACGGTCCCGTCTGTGTTGAGGAACAGGATGTGGACTGCGCCCCTGGCCGACCCGCCGTCGTCGTCGCCCGGCGCCCCGATGGCGAGATCGGCGATCCCGTCGCCGTCGACGTCGCCGATCGAGGCCAGGGACTGACCGAGCATGTCGCTGTCGTCGATCGTGGCGGTCAGCCCGCCGAGCGAGTCACTGATCTTCTGCTCGCCGGCGACCGAGGCATGGCTTGGGGAGGCGCCGACGTCGAGGTAGTCGGGGATGCCGTTCCGGTTGGTGTCGACGGCGTCCTGCGGGCTGCCGTCGCCGTTCGGGTCGGCGTTCTCGGCCGAGGTGTTGGTGCCGTCGCCGTCGTCGTCGGCGTCGAGCTCGTTCGGAGTCGTGTCGCCGTCGGTGTCGCCGAACGGGGTCTCGAAGCAGTCGTAGAGGCCGTCGGAGTCGGTGTCGGTGGTGTCGAGGCACCCGCTGCTGAGGTCGAGGACGTAGACCGCACCGCGGGCGGAACCGCCGTCGTCGTCGAGGTGGGCGCCGACGACGAGGTTCAGCCCCCCATCGCCGTCGAGGTCACCGATCCCGGCCAGACCACTGCCGAATTCGTCGCTGTCGTCGAGCGGTCCGGTCAGGCTGCCCGCGGTCGAGCTGAGCTTCTCGGTTGCACTGACGGTGCCGTCGCTTGCCAGGGTCAGCAGGTAGAGGGCTCCGCGATCAGTACCGCCGTCGTCGTCACCGATGGCGCCGACGGCCAGGTCCTCGACACCGTCGCCATCGAGGTCACCAATACCGGTCACGTCCGAACCGAAGGCGTCGCCGTCGTCGAGCCCAGGGCCGCCGCCGGTCGACTGGGAGATCTTCTGCTCGCCCTTGACGGTGCCGTCGCTGTTGAGGAAGAGCACGTAGACCGCGCCCCGATCGGTCCCGCCGTCATCGTCGCCGCCGACGGCGACCGCCAGGTCGACGACCCCATCGCCATCCACGTCACCGGGTGAGGTGAGCGACTCGCCGAAGTGGTCCTCGTTGTCCAGCGCGGCGGCGAGCCCGCCCGTGGTGTCCGAGATCTTCTGCTCGCCGACGACCGTGCCGTCGGCCTCGAGGAAGAGCACGTAGACCGCGCCCCGATCGGTCCCGCCGTCGTCGTCTCGGGGGGCACCGACGGCCACGTCCCGGACGCCGTTCCCGTCGACGTCGCCGATGGCGGCGATGCCGAGACCGAAGCGGTCCTCCGGGTCGAGCGCGGTGGTGAAGCCGCCGGCCCCCTCGGAGATCAGCTGCTCGCCCTTGACCGTGCCGTCCGCGTTGAGCAACAGGACGTAGATCGCGCCGGACGAACCGCCACCGGTGTCGTCGCCGAACGCGCCGACGGCGATGTCGCCGATCCCGTCGCCGTCGACGTCGCCGAGCCCCTCGATGTCACGACCGAACAGGTCGGCGTTGGTCAGCGGGCCGGTGAGCCCACCCTGGGTCGAGCTGATCTTCTGCTCGCCCTTGACGGTGCCGTCCGCGTTGAGGAACAGCACGTACACTGCGCCGCGAGCGGTGCCCCCGTCGCCATCGTTCTGCGCACCGACGGCGACGTCGTTGATCCCGTCCCCGTCGATGTCCCCGATGGCCGCCGCTGATGACCCGAAGTTGCCGCCGGAGTTCGTCGGACCGCTCAGACCACCGACGGAGGCCGAGATCTTCTGCTCACCCAGCACCGGGAGCCCGCTGCTGGTGACCTCGACGTCGAGGTAGTCGGGCTGAGCGTCCCGGTCGGCATCGAGCGCATCCCGGGGGTCACCGTCGCCGTTCGGATCGGCGTTCTCGGAGCTGGTTGCCGAGCCGTCGCCGTCGTCGTCGCTGTCGAGATAGTCCGGCGTCGTGTCGCCGTCGGTGTCGGGACCCGGGTTGGTCGACGGGTCGTTGTCGCCGTCGGTGTTCGCATCCTCGTGGCAGTCGGTGATCCCGTCGGCGTCGCTGTCGGCGCAGACCCACTCGATGACGAACCATCCGAGGTCGGCGGCCGCTCCGGTGACCCCCCGCTGGAGGCGGAGCTCGGTTGCGCCGATCAGTTCCGAGGTGAACCAGGCGTAGTTGGGGTTGTCGTCGGAGGCGAACGGGGTTCGGCCACCCTGGCCGAGGTAACCGCCGGTGGCGATGGCCCGGCCGCGATCGACGGCGCTGATCGTCACCCCCTGGGCCGAGACCGAGGTCCCGAACGAGGCCGAGGCGTGTTGCACCGTCGTCGAGTCGGTGAACTCGATCAACTCCCACCGGAGGTCGACGGCCTGCCCGGTGCTCGATCGGTCGAACGTCAGAGTCGTTGCGTCGGTGATGCGGCCGCGGACCAGCTTCTGGCCGATGTTCGTCGTCGTGCCGGCCGTGGTCGAGTAGTTGTAGACGAGCCAGGCCTTCGTCGTGTCGACGGTCGAGACCGCGGCCGTCGCCGACGCGTCGCTTGCGCCGAAGCTCGCCGTCCCCCGCTGCACCGTGGCGTCGTTGTACGTGATCACCTGCCAGGGGACGGTGCTCGGCGTGGCGAAGTCGACGGCGAGCCGCAGGTTGGTGGCCGAGGTCAGGCTGGCCTGGACGAAGTCGTTGCCGTCGAAGGTCACGCCGTCGACCTGGTAGCCGCCGAGGAGCACGAAGCTCCGGCTGCGGTCGACGGCACTGATCGTCGTGTCGACCACGGCGCCACCGGAGTTGGAGCTCACGCCGCGCTGGACGGTCACCCCCGAGCTGAACTCGACGACCGACCAGTCGATCACCACGTCGACGCCGGTGTTGTCGCGAGTGAACGTCACCGTGGTCGAGTTGGTCAGCTCGCCGATGATCTGGAGCCGGCCCGGTTCGGTCCCGGTCCCCCGCACGCCGAACTCGAGGAACGAGCTCGTCGTGTCGACGGCGTCGATCGTGACCGTCACCGACGTCGAACCGCTCGGGAGGGTCGTCGTCCCCGACTGCACCCCGTCGAGCACGACCGGGTCGAGCGACGTCGGGGCGACGTAGGCCTCGAGCGAGAACTCCGACGTGGACCCGTAGTTGCCGCTGCCGAGGTCCTCGGTGGCCGTTGCCGTCACCACCGCACCCGTCGAGCCGGCGAACGTCGTGGAGAACGACTCGACACCCGAACCGGTGTGGGCGATCGAGTGGGCGTGGACGAACGTCTCGCCCTCGCCATGGCCGTCCGGGTCGGCCCCGGAAGGGTTGGTGGAGAACTCGATGCGGTAGTTGCCGGAGGGGACGTCGAGGTCGTAGTCGACGGTGATCGTCCCGCCCGACTCCGACGTCGAGGTGACGACCGGGAAGTTGAGGAGGTCGTTTGGGCCGGTGTCGAGGTCGGAGGCGTCGTTGGCGGTGACGCCGTCATCGACCAGGTCGATGCCGAGCCCGGTGTTGGCCCGGATCGAGTTGCCGAGGATGGCGACGTTGTCGCCGGTGCCGTTGATCGCTTCGAGCTGGATGCCGTCGCCGATGTTGTTGGCGATGGTGTTGCCCTCGCCGGCCCCGGTCCCGCCGATGAGCCAGTCCTGGGCGCTCGTCCGGATGGTGATGCCACCCTCACCCGCCGTGGTGCTGTTCGGCAGCGACGTGGTGCCGTCGGCACCGACACCGATCAGGTTGGCCTGGACGACCGTGTTGCTCGGGGTGTTGTTCCAGCCGTTGATGGCGGCGTAGGCATTGCCCGAGATGACGTTGCCGTTGCCTGGCTCACCGATGACGACGTCGTCGGCCCCGGTGATCTCGATGCCCTCCTGGCCGTTGCCGAAGCCGACGTTGCCGGTGACATCGGTGCCGATCTTGTTCCCGACGACCCTGGCTCGGTGGCCGTCGCCCAGGATGGTCAGGCCGTTCTGGCCGCTGGCCGAGATGATGTTGCCGCTGACGACGGCGTCGGCCCCGTCGATCTGCACGCCCTCGTCGCCGTTGCCGTCGACCGCGGTGCCAGCGGCGTTGGTCCCGATGTGGTTGTCGGTGAAGGTGATCCGGTCTCCCGTCACCTGCACGCCGTCGCCTGGCATCGAGTGGATGTTGAGGCCTCGGATCGTCACGTCGTCGCCGGAGACGACCAGCCCGTCGCCCGAGCCCTGACTCGAGCCGTCGATGGCGACGACCGGCGTCGAGTAGCCGTCCTGGGTCGTGCCGTCGACGACGACCGGCGCGGTGATCGTCGGCAGCGCCGAGCCCGAGCTGATGGTCCAGACGCCGGACGACTGGCCGGAGTCGGCGGTCGGGATCAGGAAGCGGATGGTGTTGGTCAGCGAGGAGGCGTTGGCCTCCTGGATGGCGGCCCGCAGGGTGCACTCGGGCTCGCCGGCGGCGTTGGTGTTACCGGTGTCGCAGATGTCGTCGCCGGCGTTGTTGTCGCTCGAGTCGCCGGTCGAGTTCACCGTGGCGGTCGGTGAGGCGACGGCGGCGACGACATCGTTGCCGGCGGCCCAGTCGAGTGACCGCTCCAGCAGGGTCTCGTAGTCGGACGTGAACAGCGAGGGATTGGCGGCGTCGCTCGGGAACCAGACCCGTCGATTCGGCGCCGTGTTGGCCGAATACAAGGTGCCACCGGTTTCGGCAACGAAGAGCGCCGAGTGCTGAGACGACGTTGGCGACGTGGCGAGGACGTCGACGCCGGCCGGCAACGCCGTCACGTCGGACCGCCAGTAGTTGACGTCGTCGGACGAGGTCTGGATCGTGAGCGAACCGGTGGAGACCGGCGACGTGATGTAGTGGCTGTTGTCGGTGATCGTGATCGACGTGTTCGAGGTGAACGACTGCGACGAGGAACTGGCGAACAGGTTGTTCTCGATGTTGCTGTACGCCTCGACGACGAGCCCGACGTCGAGCGAGCGGGCGTTGTTCTGGACATTGCCCGCCGTGTCCGAGAGGAACATCACGTCGTTGGCCGCCGCCGCGGAGCTGTAGGCGCTGGCCGACGAGTTGTCGTCGATGGCGGTCACGGTCCAACCCCAGCCCTCGAACAGGGTGCGCTTGGCCGAGTCGTTGCCGCTGGTGAATCCTCCGTTGGCCGTGACCATCACCAGATTGCTGCCGCCGCCACCGCCGCTGGCCGGGTTGAGGGCCACCAGGGTGCCGATCGAACCGGCTGAGGCGTCGACGGTGGCGGTCCGGGTACCGGTCGAGCCGGCGGCGCCGATGGTCTCCTCGGCCACGGCCGCCACCGTCTCCTCGTCGGCCGTGTCGCCGGTCGAGCTGGTCACGTCGATCCGCTCGGTCATGGCACCCGGTTGGGTCAACGAGCCATCGTCCCTGACCGACCACAGCGCCACCAGCGTGGCGTCGTCGACCGTCGTGGTGACCGACGGCGCGACGATGGCGGCGCCAGCCGAGTTGCCCTGCGTTGCGGACACATCGATCGGTGAGCTGGTGTCGACCCCGTCGTAGACGGTGATCGAGCCGGCCGCGGTCTCGGTCGAGCCGGTGAGGGTGAAGCTGTAGCTCGACGGCTCCGACGAGGTGGCGATCCGCCAGTAGACGCCGTGGACCAGGCCGTTGGCCGCCGTCTCGTTGACGGTGTTCCACCCGGCCGGCGGGGTGATGTCGTTCGTGTTGCCCCACATGTTCCAGGCGACGTGGGCGAGCATCAGATCGTCGGTGGCCACGGTCGTCGGCACCGGCAGGTCGATCGTCGAGCCCGAGGTGTACGAGCCGCTCGCGCTGTTCACGGCGACGAACGTCGGGTCGATGACAACCGGCAGCGACGGGTCGTAGGCGCCGAGCGTGAAGCCGACGGTGCCGTCGTCGCGGATCAGATAGCCGCTCGGGATGATGACCGGCTCGCCATCGACCTCCTGATACGTGATCGGCGCGGTCGAGCGGTAGTCGGGCCCGGACTCCGACTCGATCAGCAGGTCGCCGTTCGGGAGGAGGCTGACGGCCTCGGCTCCGTCGAAGTCGAGCGTGATCTCGTCCGGGTCGGCGCCCGGTTCGATCACGAAGCTGTACTCGACGTCGCCGTCGTCGGCCGAGTACACCACGTCGACGCCGGGGAGGACCTCCTCGACCTCGATGGCGTCGTCCTCGTCGGCCAGGTCGGGGTCCACGGTCGGGTTGCCGCCCGGTGCGGCGGCGGCACCCGGTTCGTCGACCACCGGTGGGAGGGCGTCGGCGACGGCGTTCTCCGACGACGGGTCGACGTCGGTCCGGATCGGCGACGTCTCGAGGATCCGGCCGTCCGGGTCGGGGGCCGAGCCGATCACCTCCATGACCACCGCATCGGTGACCGACTCGCCTTCGGCCACCAGCGCGACCTCACCCTCGCCGATGACGGCGTCGTAGGTCTCCGTGACCAGGGCGAAGTCGACGTCGACGTCGGCCGCGCCGGTGTTGGTTGCGAACTCGACGCCCTCGTCCGGGTCGCCGAGCTGGTCGAGCCACTGGTCGGTCCGCTCCGACAGGTCGAGGGTGCCGTCGACGGCGTTGTCGATGTCCTTGGTCGGGAGGACGGGATCGTCGCCGGGTGGGGCGTCCAGTGCGTCGCCGGTGGCCGAATCGTCTGTTGCCGGATCGCCGTCGACGGCGGGGTCGCCGTCGAGCGGTTCGCCCGGCTCGGCGGCCGGCGCCGGCTCGGAGCGGGCGGCCAGGAGCGACGGGAGCGTGCCGTCGTCGACGGTCATGGCCAGACCGGTCGGGTCGCCGGAGTCGGTGTCGTGGGCGGTCACCGTGCCGGCCCAGGCGTCGGCGACCCACAGCACGTCGTCGGCTGGGTCGCCGTTGCCGGCGGCGGCGACCGTCACGTCGGACGGGCCGACGAGGCCGTCGACCAGCGGCTCGTCGTCGACAGCGCCGGCGGCCAGGTCGATCGCGGCGACCGCGCCCCGGCCGGACAGCGCGACGAGCAGGCGCCCGTCGTCGGTGAGCGCGAGACCGGCCGGTCGATCACCCGGCTCGAGGGTGGCCAGGGTGCCGAGGTGCTCGCCGGTGACGGCGTCGTAGCGCTCGATGTCGTCGTCACCGCGGTCCGAGACCAGCAGCTCGCCGTCGACGACGACCACGTCGACCGGATCGCGGAGGGCCCCACCGGTGACGGCGCCGAGCGTCGGGACCGGTGGCGCTTCGACCCCGGGGCGCCGGTTGTACCGGGTCCCGGTCCGCCCGGCGGGGACGAAGCCGAGGACCCGGTCGATGCCGGCGTCGACCACGTAGAGCGTGCCGTCGTCGCCAGCGGCGAGCCCGCGGGGCAGGAACGGCGCGTCCCCGAGCCCGGCCTGCACGGCGGCATCGGTTCGATCGACCCGGTCGAGGACCACCGTCGACGTCGAGTCATCGGTGTCGAACCGCTCGACCGTCCCGGCGACGCCGTCGGCCGCGTAGACCTCGCCATCGCCGTCGACCGTCAGGCCGGACGGCGCTGCGGCGTCGACGCCGGTGAGCGGGCGCTCCCCCGTCGTCGAGCCGGTCGCCGGGTCGGTGATCAGGATCGTCGACCGGCCGGTCCTGGTGAGGAACAGGGCCGCCGGCGGTGCCGGGCGGTCGGTCGGCGCCTCCCCGTCGCTCGACGCCGTCTCCTCATTGGTCGGCGACGCCTCACCATCGGTGGACGGCTCGGCGTCGTCGGCCGGCGCCTCACCCGCTGGTGTCAGGCCCGTTTGGTCGTCTGACCCCGGCTCGGTCGCCTCGTCTGGGTCCGTCGACGACGTCCGCGTCGGCTCGCTCAATTCGCCCGGGTCGCTCGACCCACCCGGATCGCTCGCCTCACCCGGGTCGGTCGTGGTCGGGGTCTCGTCCTGGTTCCCGATCGGCTGGGCCCGGACGGGGCTCGGGGTTCCCGCCACCAGGCTCAGGAGCGCGACGAAGGCGACGACCGAGGTCGCCACCCGACGCCGGAGGTCGGACCGGCTCACCATCCGGAGCGAGAGCGCGGTCCGGCGGCCGGTGATCGATCGGTGTCCGCTGCCGGACCACCGGATGTCGACATCGCCGTACCTCCTTCGCTGCTGCTCTCGCTGATCGGCGACAGGCCCGCGCTGGACGGGCCGCACCCCATCCCGTCGGCGGAGCCGGCCCGGAACTGAGTCGGGTCGCAGCCGAGCGGGACCCGCCTGAGTCCTCAGGACCAGGGGACCTGGGCCGATGGGATCGGCGTGGAGCACCGATCAGACGACCTCCTCATGTCGACCTCGTTCCTGTCACGAACGTGGATGGCGGCTGCGGTCGCCATCGCCCTCGGCTCGATGAGCACCGAGGGCTATCCGAGAACGGCCTCGCTCGGGGTCGCCGGCATCATCGCCGCCGTCGGCGTGTCGCTCGCGGTGGCCGAACGGCAGACCGTGTCGACCGGGATTGCAGCAGCCCAGGCGTGGCTGGCGTTCGCCCTGGTCACGGTCGTGCAGTACCTCAACCCCGACGCCGACCCCGGACTCGGTGCCGGCATGGGCCTGACGATGCTCTGGGTTGGCATGGTCCTGCCCCGCAACCACGTGTACGCCTGCATCGGTGGTGTCGCCGCCCCGCTGCTCGTCCCCCAGCTCCTCACCAAGCCGCTGCTCGAGGCGATCCCGCTGTTCGCCAGCTCGTGGCTGCTGGTGTCGTTCATCAGCCTCGTCGCCGCCTGGCAGCGACGGCGGCTCGAGGAGATGGCCGAGGAGGCGGTCGCCAACGAGCAGGCATCGGCCGCCGCCCGAGCCGAGATGCTGGAGAAGGCACGGGAGGCCGAGATCGAGGCCGCCGCCGCCAGGTCGCTGGCCGACGAGCAGGCCAGGCAGGCCGAGGCCGAAGCGGCGGCCGCGGCCGAGGAGGCGGAGCGGGAGCGCCTGGACCTGGCCGCAGCCGAGCTCCAGGAGCGGATCCGCCTCCAGGACCGGATGGTCGAGGCCGCCCAGACCGGCGAGGAGATCGTGTCCCGGGTCAACGAGCGGACCCAGGCCGCCTCCGGTGCCATCGGAGAGCTCGAAGCCACCAGCACCGGGATCATGGCCGCCAGCGATGTCATCCAAGAGATCGCAGCCCAGACCAACCTGTTGGCCCTCAATGCAACCATCGAGGCGGCCAGGGCCGGTGAGGCCGGTCGAGGTTTCGCCGTGGTCGCCAACGAGGTCCAGGAGCTGGCCCGCCAGTCCGCAGCCAGTGGGACCGAGATCGCCGACACGCTACGCCGGATCGGCGGTCAGGTGGCCGACACGGTCTCGACGATCGACGACATCACCGCCGCCATGGGCGAACTGGCCGAGCACCATCGGGAGCTGCGGGCGATCTCAGACGAGCGGGTCGCCTTCGACGCCAGGCCCTGAGCACGAGCGCAGCTGGTCCCGTGACCCCGACGTCACCGGTCGAGATGAGCCGCCCGGCTACGGGTTGTTGGCGGTCTGCTCGCCTTCGAAGGTGAACGTGGCCGACGTCGACTGGCCCTCGGCGTTGCTCCCGGCCGACAGGGGCAGCGTCACGTTGAAGCAGAGCGTCTCGTCGGCCCCGGCGGCCAGCACCCGATCACCGGCCTGCGATCCCTGCGTCGGGTCGCCGATGACGGGCGTGCCTCCGGTCGAGCCGAGCGGCCCCGAGTAGAGGGTGGTCCCGTCGGCGCTCCAGTTCGAGTCGTCACACGTGGTGACCCCCTCCTTGACGGTGAGCACCAACTCGGCCGCCAGGACGTCCTCGGTGGTGGCCGACGCCATCGAGTAACGAAGCTCGAGCGTGCCCGAGTTGGCGACGTCGAGCGGATTGGTCACCTGGTCACCAGGAGCCATGTTTGCCGCCGTCACCACGGCGGTGGCCGGGGTGGCGGTCAGGTCGACCGTTCCGGTGGTGAAGGCGTTGCCGGACACGTCCTCGGAGTCGGTGAACAACGCGAGCGACGACACGGTGAACACACCGCCGGCGAGGGCAAGCACGGCGACACTGGCCAGCATGCGGGCACCGTTGCCCCGGCGCCGAGCCGGCGCCCGCCTGGAGGGGGCCTGAGGGGAGGTGGACATGTCGTGCCTTTCTGCACCGGCGTCGTGGCCGGCGCGGATCGGGTGGCCACTGGCCACAGCATCGGCGCGGTGCCGCCGGTCATGAGTCGGCCCCGGTGAGGACCAGGTCGGCCTCGGGCCCGAACACGGCGGTGGGGTCCTCCTGGGCTGCGGCGGAGGCGTTCCCGTAGTAGAGGAACAGCTCGGTGTCGGTGCTCGACGACAGCGTCGGCAGCAGCACCCAGGCGGTCAGCGCCCCCGAGCCCCGGTCCCACGACTCGACGGTGTGGTCGAGCCTGGTGGTGCCGTCGGCGGCGGTGAACACGAGATCGCGACCGTTGACGGTGGCTGCGGCCGACAGCTCGGCGTCGGTCACCTGGACCAGCAGCGGGTAGGCCGACTGGTCGGCGGTGATGAGGTCCGATTCGACCCGGATCGGCTTGCGGTACGACCAGGTGCCCTGGTCGAACCAGGAGCCACCCTCGGTTGCGCCGATCGACAGGAACGAGCCGGGGGTCCGCTGGTTGGCCTGGGTCGCGGCCAGCCAGGCAGCCGACCGGGCCACCGTCTCGATCCGGACCTCGTCGACGGCACCGTCGATCGCACCGCCGCCGGTGACCAGGTCACCGATCGTGATCGGCATCGTGGCTGCGGCGTCGATGGCCCCGCTGGCCGGCTGTGAGCCGACCTCGACACCGTCGACGAACAGCCGTTGGGTCGTGCCGTCCCAGGTCATGGCCAGGTGGCGCCACACACCGGTCGAAACCGTGCCAGCGGTGAGCTGGGATTCGGACCCGTCGAGCGAGAGCCGACCGACCAGATCGCCGGCGGCGGTGATCGCCAATTCGACGATCCTGGTCGAGCCGTCGGCGGCCTTGGCCACGACCCGGCCTTCGCCGGCCGGCAGGGCGTCGAGCCGGACCAGGGCCGAGACGGTGAGCCCGCCGGCACCGGCGACGTCGAACGGCGCGGCTCGGAGGTGGTCGTCGCCGCCGTCGAGGTCGACCGCCGGTCCGGCCGCCCCGTTGACGAGGTCACCGGAGGTCATGGCCCCGGAACTGAGGCCGTCGTTGTTGAACGGCGTCGAGTCGTCGAGCTGGGGGGCAGAGCCGGACGGGTCGCGAGCCAGGTGCCAGGCGGCCCGGATCTCCTCTGGCCAGGTGCCCCGGACGTCCTGCTGGGCCGGGGCGTCGCTCGCGCCGTAGTAGAGGTACACCGTCGTGGCCGAACCGGCGCTGACCGTCGGCACCCGAACCCAGGCGGCGAGAGCCCCGGTGCCGTCATCGTACGACTCGATCTCGTGGGCGAGGGGGGTGACCCCGTCTGCGGACGTGAAGCGGATGTCGCTCCCGTCGCCGTTGGCGTTGGCCGCAAGGTCGGCCGAGGTCAGCGAGACGAGCAGCGGGAAGTCGGTGAGGTCAGCGCTGGCGGTGCCGGCGGCGACGGTGACCGGGATCCGGCGGGTCCACGGCATGGCTTGATACCAGCCGGTGCCGCCGGTCCGGTCCTCGAAGTCGCCGAGCGTCCCGGCGTCGAAGTCCTCCGTGAGCAGGAACACCGCCTCGGGGTCGGCGGGGGCGGTGCCGGCGGCCCCGTTGCCGAAGTACAGCCAGTAGGTGTTGGTGGTGTCGGCGGCGATCGGGTCGGTGGTGCGGAACCAGAGCTCGGTGTCGGCCCGGTTCCAGGCGGAGCCGTCCTCGAGCACGCGGTCGAGCTCGGCCCAGGCCGTGCCGTCCCACCGCAGGACCCGCAGGTCGTCACCGCTCCCCTGGGCCAGGCCCGAGCCGACCAGCGAGGCGTGGTCGAGGACGAGAGGCACGGTGTAGGCGTCGGGAGCAGCGGTTGCCGAGGTGACGACGTCGATGCGCTGCCGGAAGCTGTAGGCGCTGTCCCACCAGCGGGGCCCGGCCCACTCGACCACCTGCCAGCCGAAGGAGGCGTTGGAGGACGACGCATCGCGGGTGATCGACACGGTGGTCGGGTCGGTCACGTCGAAGGTGGCGCTGGCCTCGCCGGGCACGTCGTCGGCCACGTGGTCGCTGAGGCCGCCGGCTGGGACGCCGGGCTGGGCCACGGTCGAGAAGGCGACGGCCCGGCCGGGGTCGACGGCGTCGATCGTGACGGTGGCCGCCGGTTGGGCCGCGGCCAGGTCGACGGTCCCGTGGCGCACGATCGAGCCGTCGGCCAGAGTCACGACCTGGATGCGGACCTCGACGGGGTCGCCGCCGACGGCCCGGTCGACGGCCACCGTCGTGGCGTCGACCAGATGGGTCCGGATCAGCCGCTCGCCGATGTCGGCCCCCGAAGCGGCCGAGAGGGCGGATGCCAGCAGCAGCGTGGTGTCCGGGTCGGCCGGGCTCGGGATCGTCGCCGTCGTCGAGGTGACGCCGAGGCCGAGGGTGGCGGAGATCGTCTGAACGGTGGCATCGGCGGAGTCGTCGAACTCGACCACCTGCCAGGCGAAGCTCTGGCCGGTCGGGAACGTCGAGCCGGTGGCCCGGATCCGGACCGTCGACGGGTCGGCCAACTCGCCGACGAACAGGTCGTTGCCGGCGTAGCTCGAGGCGGTCGAGTCGGGGGCGGAGCTGACCAGCACGAACGACGAGCCCGGGTCGACGGCGGTGATCGCCGTGTCGAGCTGGGCGGTGCCATCGCCGTTGAGCGAGCCCCGCTGCACGGTGACGCCGCAGGCGTAGGAGACGACCGACCAGTTCACGACCACCGGCGGAGGCGAGCCGGCATCGGTGGCCCTGACCAGGTCGACGGTCGTGCCCCCGCCGCCGAGCTCGACCTGGACCATCGAGTCGGCCGGGTCGGAGGCGTTGCTGCGGAGCGATGCGACGACAAACGACGTGGTCGGGTCGACGGCCGCGATCGGCACGTTGATCGTGCCGCTGATCGAATGGACGGTCTCGCCCTGCTGGACCGAGTGGAGCTCGGGGTCGAAGCACTGGGCGGTGCCGAAGGTGTTGGCGTCGACCGGGGCGGTGGCCTGGGCCAGCGCCCACGCCACCCCGGCGCTGCCGGCGAGCACGACCGGCACGACGAACAGGGCAAGCTTGCGACGCCCCCGCCGGGGCGCGGGGGCCGCCCCACCCCGATCGTGGGTACCGGACCCGGTCTCGTCGTGGTGCAGCCCGGGGTCGACGCCGGCGCCGTGCTCGTACTCGGGATCGACGTCAGGGTCGGGGTCGACGTCGGGGTCGAGGTCGGCGGGCAGATCCGGTCCGGCCCAGATCCGACGCAGCGCCCCAAGGGCGAACACGAACGTGGCCAGGCCGACCAGGGCGAAGACCAGACCGGGCTGGAACACGGTGAGGGCCAGCTCGCCCAGTCGTGGGACGGCGAACCGGCCGACCAGCTGGTCACCGGTCAAGGGGTACGGGGCGGCGTCCGGTGCCTCGTTGGCGTCGCCCCGGGTGATGGCGAAACGGTCGGCGCCGGCGGATTCGATCTCGATCACCCGGTGGGTGACGGTCGCTGCGTCCGGTCGGCGCATCACGAGGATGTCACCGGTGGCCACGGCGTCGCCGTCGACCGGTGCGGCGACGACCAGCGACCCGGGAGGAGCGGTGTCGCCCATGCTGCCGGTCAGGATCACGACCGGGCGATAGCCGGCCAGGAGCCCACCGACGACCACCCCGACCAGCCCGAGGACGACAAGCGATGTGGTCGTGACCAGGATCCCGGTGATCCGGGCTCGGCGAGACACCGGTGGAGGCGAGGCGAGCTCGTCGGCGCCGGTCACGGCCCGACCTCGACGACCTGCTCGATCGGCACGAAGAGGGTCACGTCGAGCGCCTGACCCTGGGCCTCGTTCGGGGTCTCCAGCAACAGCGTGGCGCCGAGGCACCACAGGGTCGACTCGCCGGGCTCCAACACGTTCAGCGGGGTCGCTCCCGCCGGTGTGGCGAGCGGCAGCAGGACCGCCGGCTCGGCGGAGACCCTGGCCTCGCTCACCAACCGGGGTCCGGCCTGGTCCGGCGAGCAGATTCCGCTCCCGACCCACGCCTCGAACCGCAGCCACTCGGCGAGCATCCCGTCGGAACTGACCGCCTGGAGGCCGTACCGCAACGGGAGGTCACCCCGGTTGGTCATCTCCAGGTGGCCGGACACACGATCGCCGGGCGCGAGGTTGGTGGCGACGAACACCGCGTTGCTCGTGTCCTCGTCGATCGCCTGCGGACCCTCGCCGAGCTCGACGAGCGGGGAGTTCGACGACCCGCCGTCGACCTGGAGGTCGAGGGTGGCAGCGCCGAGGCGGTTCGTGGCCAGGACCTCCCGATCGGCGAAGCTTGCCGACGAGCTGCGGCTCACCAGGGCGACACCGACGGGGACGGACACGCCGAGCAGCGCCACCACCACCGAGGCGGCGACGAGGAGCGCAACGCGTCGACGATCGCCGGCCGCGGCCGTCGGGTCGGCGGTCGGACCGGCTGTCGGGCCGGAGCCCGAGGGGGTGTCCCGCCCGTCGCGTATCGGCCCGGGGTCCGGCCCCCTGCCGCTGGTGTCGGTCGTTTCGGTCATGTCGGCGTCACCTCCCAGACGAACGAGGCGTTGGCGGCGCGGCCGAGTGCCTCCTGGCGATCCTGGAGCTCGAACGAGATCCGGTAGCTACTGCGCTGGCCCGCATTGACCAGCGTCCCGAGATCGAGCCACCCCGAGGCGGCGAGCTCGGCCAGCGTCCCGCCGTAGACCTGGCCGGTCGACTCGAAACCGCTGCAGTCATCGAAGCCGCCGCCCTTGCCCGACTCGACGGCGACGTCGAGGAAGCGGGTCAGGTCGCCGGACGCCTCGGCCCGCATGGCCAGGTCGACGGGCACGATCGTGCCGTCGTAGACCAGCTCGATGCAATGGACGACGGGACGCCCGGGGGCCATGTCGGCGAGGTCGAACAACGACCGCCCCTGGTCGTCGTCGACCAGCGAGATCGTGCCCGACGTGACCGTGGCCGCCGCGACCGTGCCGTCCGGCCCGAGCGCCCGGTCGCTGAACGTCACCACGAGCGAACCGATGATCAACGCCGAAACCGCCGCCGCCAAGGCAGCGGCGGCCAGTCGGCCAACCCGATTCTCGCGATCATCGATGGTGCCGCCGTCGTCGGCGTCGTGCAGGTCGAGCAGGGATCGGGCCATCAGCCAACCCCCCGTCTGCTCGGCGGGGTCGGGGGCGCCGGCGGTGCCGGAACCGACCGCCGATCGGCCGGCGGATCATCGATCGGCGGTCCGACATCACCGGGCGAGCCGGCCAACATCGCAACCGGCGGATCCGGGCCCCGGGCCGGCGGTCTGGTCGGGGCCTCGGGCATGGCCGGTTCGACCGGGGCGACCGGTTCGTCGACGACGATCGGCGTCGGCATCGGGGGCGGCCGCGTCGCCGAGATCGGGCCCGGGCCCGTTGGCGGACGCAAGGGAAGTGCCCGGGTCACCGGCCCGGTCAGGTCGAACTCGCCGAGCACCCGACGGAGCCGATCGAGCTCCATCGGCCGGTAGAGACCGTACCCCTGGAGGAGATCAGCGCCGGCGCCGAGCACGACCTCCAGCTGCTTCTCGGTCTCGATGCCCTCGGCTACGACCTCGAACTGCAGGTCGTGGGCCAGGCCAACCATCGAGTCGAGGATGATGCGATCCGAGTCGGACTCGGCCGCCTGCTGCACCAGGCCGAGGTCGAGCTTGAGCTGGCTGATCGGCAGGCCACGGAGGTGCCCGAGTGAGGTACGTCCCTCGCCGAAGTCGTCGAGGGCGAGCCGGACCCCCATGGCGACGACCCGGTGGATGTTGTCGAGCGAGCCCTCGCCGTCGGCCACCACCCGCTCGTTGAGCTCGATGATCAGCCGTTCGGCTCCGAGACGGCTGTCGGCCAGCGACTGGCGAACCAACTCGACCAGGTTCGGGGAGCCCAACTCGGTCGGGGTGACGTTGACCGCCAGGGTGAAGTCGACGTGGCGGGGGATACCGAGCCCGGCGATGCTGGCCGTCGCGGTGCCGAAGATGAAGGCGGCCAGCTCGTCGACCCGGTCGGCGGCCTCGGCCAGTTCGAGGATGGTGGCGGTGCTGACGGGCCCCATCTCGCGGTGGGTCCAGCGCAGGAGCGCCTCGACGCCACGGATGTCGCCGTCGCGGTCGACGAGGGGCTGGTAGACGAGGTGCAGCTCACCGGCTTCGAGCGCCTTGACGAACTCGGCGCTGAGCCGACCACGCCGCTGGTCCTGCCCGTCGAGCGAGGCATGGTAGATCGTGATGCGGGGCGTTGCCCTCGACGACTTCGCGGCATACATGGCCACGTCGGCCCGGCGCAGGATCTCACTCCCGCCGAGCCCGAGCTCGGCCGGGGCCAGCCCGATGCTGCCGCTGACCTCGGCCCGCTCGTCGCCGAGTTGGAACGGTTCGGCCACCGCATCGTGGATGCGTTGGGCCACCGCCATGGCCCGGTTGATGTCGGCCACCGGCTCCAACAGCACGGTGAACTCGTCGCCGCCGAGCCGGGCGACCAGGCCGTCGTCGGCGACCGCAGACGTGAGCCGGCCGGCCACCCCGATGAGCAGCGCATCGCCGGCATCGTGACCGAGCGAGTCGTTGATCGCCTTGAACCCGTTGAGGTCCATGAACATCACGACATGACGCCGCTCGGGGTCGGTTGCCATCGCCAGGCCCCGCTCGAGCCGATCGAGGAACTGCGCCCGGTTCGGCAGCCCGGTCAGCGCGTCGTGCAACGCCTGCTGGGCCAGCTCCTCCTGGACGCCCTGCAGCTCGTCGACGAGCTGCTCGTTCTGCATCGCCACCGCGGCCTGGCCGGTCAGGAGGCGGAGCGCATCGATGCTGCCGGCCCGGAGGCCGGAACCGGTCAGGTTGGCGGCCCGGACGACGACGTGGCGCCCCTCCTCGGTCGACACGGTCAGCCGGGCCAGCATCTCCAGGTCGTGGGCCTGCAGGCTGAGGACCTCGGACAACTCGGGATCGTCGTGGTCGACGAGGACCTCGTTCATGCCGAGGTCGTCCGTGCGGAGACCGCTCCCGGCCTCGCCGGGTTCCGGCAACGCCCGATCCCGCTCGATGGGTGACGCAGCCAGCGCCTTCCAGCGCCCGTCCGGTAGCAGCAGATGAGCGTCGCCGAGGTCGAACCCGAGCGACGTCACGGCCCTGGTGAGGGTCTGGAACAGCTCGTTGCCGATCCGGTTCAGTTCGTAGCCGGTCTCGGCCACCTTCTCGAGCAGCCGGGCCCGCTCGATGGCGACCGCGGTGGCCCGATCCTGGCGGATCACGTCGGTGACGAGCTGCTCGGTCAGGTAGGCGCCGGGGATGACCAGCAGCAGGAGGATCCCGAGCTGGTCGAGCAACTGCTCCAGCTCGTTGATGATCTCCGACAGCGGCACGCCGCCGCGGTCGAGCGCGAACAAGCGGGCCCCGACGGTGAGCAGCGTCATCAGGACCCAGTGGAGGAGTGCGCCAACCAGTCGGAACCGCACGGCGGCCTCGACGATCGGCAGGGCGATGAAGGCCCAGGCGATGCCCGAGCCGCCGGTGAGGGCGATCAGGACGCCGGCGAGGACGGTGTCGGCGCCGAGCTCGGCCAGGACGAGCCAGTCGGGCGGGCCATCACGACCGAGGTGGCGACCCCGGCTGGAGGCGGTGGTCGAGATCAGGTTGACGGCGATCAGCACGGCGAGGGTGAGGGCCACCACCTGGTTGCGGCCGGGCCCCCAGCCGACCTCCTCGATGCTGGAGCCGTCGAGGTACAGGCCACTGACGATCATGAGGCCGGCCAGGAACCGGACGCGGCGGATCCCCCGGTTCGCCATCTCCGAGGTCCGCCCCGACCCGGACCGGTTGCTCGACCGGTCACCGACGGCGTTGGACACCACGATGACGACGGCACCGATCGAGAGCACACCGATGGCGGCCAGAGCCGGCCAGTCGCCGTTCAGCCCCCAGATGACGGGCAGGCCGAGCAGCGGGATGACCAGCCGTCCGACCCCGAGCACCTGCGACGGGCTGACCGGATCGCTGTCGACGTCGGCGTTGGCGTCGCCCTTGGTGAGGTAGGTCTGGGACTCGGGCAACACCTCGTGGATGCGGTGGGTGATCGCCCCATCGCCCCTGGTCGGCTCGAAGGTGATGACCGAGCGCTGGCCGAGGAGCCCGTCCGGGTGGTCCTCGACCAGGAGGACGTCGCCGACCCGAAGCGTCGGCAGCATCGAGCCACCGGTGATCACCACCGGCCGCCAGCCGGTCGTCAGGCTGATGACCACCAGCCATGCGCCGAGCAACAACACGACGGCGAGGTAGAGGTAGGCGACGAAGCCGGCGACCAGGCGCGCCAGCTGGTCCGGTCTCGCTGCGGCGCGACGGACCCGATCGAGCGGGATGCCAGTGAGCCACCTCATGGCCTGGCCTCGAGGGTGATGGTGAACTCGGTCGTCCGACCCTGGGCGTCGGGGTCGTGGCGCAGCTCCACCTCGGCGTCGAGTACCAGGCGATCGCCGGCTGTGGCCTGATCGATGAGGATCAGGCCACGGTCGTAGTCGGGGTGGGTGCGCCAGAGGTCGCCGAGGAGTCCGTCGAAGGTCGGCGGTCCCCGGTCGGCGGCGGTCTGGCCTGCGTCGTCCGGGCAGTCGCCGGAGCGCCGGAGCCACAGCCGCAGGTCGACGTGGTCCTCCAGCCCGTCGCCCCCGGCGTTGGCTGCGTGCAGGCGGACGCCGGCGTCGAGACTGCCGTCGTAGCCGATCACCAGACACGACGGGATCACGACCCCGGGGTAGAGGCCGTCTGCGTCGAACAGCAGGTTGACGATCGACTCCGGCTGCGCGAGGTCGACGGTGCCGGCCTCGAACGTGCCCGACCCCGAGGTCGAGGCGCTGAGTCGGGCGCTCGACGTGGTCACGGCACGCAGGGTCAGCAACCCGGCGGCGCCGAGCACGATGGCAGCACCGAGGACGCTGAACAGCAGTCGGCGGACGCTCATGGACCGCCGCCTCCGGGATCACCGCCGGTGGCGGTCGACGACGTCTCGGCCCCACCGGTCGTCGCCGTCGTCGAGGACGATACGTCCGTTGGCGGCGCCGTCGTCGGTGCGGTCGAGGACGGCGAGGGGGTCGGTGAGGTGGTGGACGGGACCGTGGTCGGCGTCGGCTCGGCCGACGGCGGTGCCGTCGAGGTGGAGCCGGGATCGACGGCGTCGCCTGGCTCGGACGCCGGCTCCGATGTCGAGACGTCACCGTCGTCGGTCGGCACTGCGGTCGAGGCCGGGGTGTCCTCGTCGACGACCGAGGTCGACGTGGTTCCCTCGATCGGGTCGTCGAGCGGACCGCCGTCCGGGTCGTCGGCCGGCACCTCGCCGTCGGCCGGTTGCTGGGGTTGCTCGTCGACCGGCAGCTCGGGCAGCTCGACCTCGACGGGCACGATGTCACCGGCCGGCAGCCGCAGCTCGGACGCCTCGGGCACGTCGAGGCGCAGGATGGTGCCGTCACCGGTCCGGACCACGATCCGGCCCGGCACCAACTCCATGCCGTCGCCCGCCGGCTCCCAGCCACGACCGCGGTCGAGCCAGGTGGTCACCGGCTGACCGGCCTCGTCGACCTCGGGCTCCAGCCGGACCCGCGACAGCACGATCACACCGTCGGCACCGAAGGCCCGGACCAGGCGGGACCCGTCGAGTGTGACCTCGACCGAGAGTGCGCCGCCGTCGACCGGTGGCGCATCGAACCGGTGGCCCTCGTCAACGGCGGTCGGCGGCGCCGTGGCCAACCAGCGGTCGCTGAAGTACCGGACCTCGACGTCGCCACGGGGAGTCGCATCGAGGTCGTAGACCCGGACCGCCCAGCGGCGCAGCGTGACCACGGCCTCCGTCGTGCGGTAGTCGGCCGGCTGGAGCTCGTGGACCAGGCCCCGGTGGTCGATCGTGAACCCGGTGGTGGTCTCGACGGCGCCGACATCGAGGCAGCCGGTCAGGGTCGTGGCGCCGAGGACGTCGGCGACGTCGCCGGTCAGGCGGCTGATCCCGACCTCGGGGACGGGACCGCCGTCCGGGTCGACGACGCAGACGGACTCGACGAGATGGGGGGTGGTGGTCGAGGCGGAGGCGACGGTCGGGCCGAAGACCATCGTCGCCAGGCCGGCAACGCCGGCACCGAGGGTGATCCGGCGGAGCGACCGGCGGCGACGCAGCTCCTGGGCCGCGACGGGATCGAGGGCCGTGGCCTGGTCCTCGTCGATGTCGTCCGACTCCAGCTCGGCGCAGAACGCAACCAACGCCTGCCTGGCCGGGGCCGCCATCTGGGTCAGCTCGAACCCGGCCCGCCACCGGTCGGTGCCCTCCGGTCTTGCGGCGCGGGTGACGGCGGTGGCCACGATCCGGCGGATGACGCCATCGGCGCCGGGCAGCGAGATCTCGAGCGACACGGTGGAGCCGATCGCGGGCTCGGCGGCGAGCAGCACGCCGGCACCCTCCGGGGTGATGTCGACGGTGCGGGCCGGGGTGCCGTCGACCGTGGCGTCGAGCTCGGCCTGGATCCGGTAGCTCGTCCGCTGCTGCTGACGGACCACGATGACCTGCAGCATGTCGACGATCGGGACCAGCAGGGCGATGGCGAAGCCGATGGTGACCACCCGCTGGGCGCCGGTGAAGGCTGGCAGCAGGTCGCGATCGAGCAGGCTGGCGGCCCGGACGAGCAGGGCGGCGTCGACCGTCAGCACGACGATCTGGACCAGCGGCAGGTGTAGCAACGACCGCCACCCGCCGGTGGCCCGGTCCGGTTCGACGTCGACGACGGTCGTCCCGACCCGCTTGGTTGCCGCATCGACGGCGGCGGCGACGTCGGCCCCGAGGACCCTCCAGCCCTGCCGGAGCCAATCGCCGTAGCCCATCGTGCCCCGGGCCAGGGCTCGCTTGGCCGCCGACGACAGGGCGGTGACGGCCGCCCAGGAGACGAGCAGCGCAAAGGCCGGCGTCTCGGCCGGGAACGCGCCGCTGAGCACGACGGCCACCGCGGCGGTGGCCAGGCCGAGGAGGCGGAGGCTCGTGGCGTGCCGAGCGGCGGCGGCGAGGTGGGCCACCCGCTGGCCGACGGTCATGGCGTGCCGAGGGTTCAGGGGGCCATCGGGCGAGAGCAGGACCGAGAGCGCGGCCCCGCCGTCCCGTCGGCGCTTGGCCAGGTACAGGTCGATCGACTCGGGAGCGGTGGCGGCCACGAGCTGGCGTCGCTCGAACGCCGTCGTCCAGCCGGCCCCGTGGAGCCTGGCGCCGAGGCGGTCGATCGGGACGTGACGGTCGAATCCGCCGATCGCTTCGATGGCCCGGCGCCGAACGACCGAGGCTGGGCCGATCCACGGTCCCGCACCCCAGCGGGAGAGGCCGGGGCCGACCACGTTGTTGACGAGGGCATCGTCGTCGGCGTCGCGCCCGAGGTGGGCCAGGTCCTCCTGGTTCAGCAGGCGGATGGCGAGCTGGCACACGGCCAGATCGCGTTCGACGAAGCGGGGGCCGGCGACCTCGAGCAGATCGGCGGTGGGGAGCTGCCCCGCCATCAGCCACAGGTACAGCGCAGCGGTGGTGTTCCGGTGAGCGGCCAGTCCGGGGGCGGAGAGGGCCCTTCGGTCGATCCGGTACGAGGCGCCGGCGTCGGTGGCGAGGGCGCGGTGACGGATCCGCCGCTCGTCGTCGACGACGATGATGCGGTCGCGGCCCCGGACCGCCCGGCACGAGATCAGCGTACGTTCCAGGTCGTCCGGGTCGGCGCCGGCGGCGATGACAACGATGTCGACGGTGCCGTCCGGTCGTCCGCTCCGGCTTCGGGCGGTGGCCGGTGGAAGGCGCCAGGACTGGAGCGTCAGCAGGAGCAGCTCGACGTAGGCCCAGAACTCCAGCACGAGCACCGGCACGGCGATGGCCAGCTGGGAGCCGGAGCCGAGCGTGGTGGTCCGCCACCACAGGTAGCAGGCGCCGACTCCAAGGGCGAGAACAGCCAACGTTCGTGGGCGCGACGGAGCATCGATTGGCGCGCCTCCACGCTTGTCGGCTCGATGCACGGTCGTCGTCTCCTCGGGTTTCACGAACCCGATCGGCCGCGACGGCGCGATCTTTGAGGGGTTGGAGGCCCCGAGGGCAGAGCTGGAGCCTTCTTCTCTCGATGGCTCTCCTCCGCCGACGGCGGCCAGGGAGGTGCGAGGTCTGGAGGCCGGTGCTAGAGGTTGGCGGCGAGCTGCTCGACGGGGGCGAAGTCGTCGCGCAGGACCGGGGCATCGCCGGTGAACGCCACCACGTCGTCGATGAGCGAACCGTCGTCGGCATCGACGACGATCGCGGGGAGCGGCTCGTGTGAGGCGATCAGGATCTGGTTGGCGGGGCGGACGGTCGGCCACTCGGGCGGGACGATCACCGTCCGGTGCTCGAAGTGCTCCGCCAGGGTGGCCAACTGGGCCTCGACGAATCGGTTCTCATCGCCGTCGATCGCGTTCATGACGTAGATCCCACCGGGCCGGAGGACCCGGTCGAGCTCGGCGATGAACTCGGTGGTCGTCAGGTGCCAGGGGACGGCCAGTCCGCCGTAGACGTCGCCGATGATGAGGTCGTAGGCGTCGTCGTCGAGGTCGGGGATGGCGAGACGGGCATCGCCGGTGATGATCTCGAGGTCGTCGCCGGTGACGAGGCCGAGCTCATCGCGGCCGACGTCGACGAGCAGCGGATCGATCTCCGAAACCAGGTTGGTCGAGCCGGGTCTGGTTGCGTTGATGTAGGCCGGGAGGGAGAAGGCACCGCCGCCGACGTGCAGGCTGTCGATGGGGCCGTCCGGCATGGCGTCGATCACGTCGCCGATCAGCTTGATGTAGCGGAACTCGAGGTGGGTCGGATCGTCGAGGTCGACGGCGCCGTGGCGCAGGGTGTCGAGATGGAGGAACCGGATCGACTCGTCGGTCTCGTCGGCGACGACCCGGCCGCAGGCGTAGGCCGACTCGAACTCGCAGGGATCGACGGCGACCAGCGCCAGGAACAGGGCGGCCATGCCGCCGAGGCCGTAGCGGGCGCTGAGGTCGAACCCGCGGCGCAGGTGGAACGCCGCCCCCCAGACCAGCAACGCCATGCCGACCACGATGACGACCGGGCGGGTCGGCGCGGCCGACACGAGGACGAAGCCGGTGAAGAACGTGCCGAACAGGGCGCCGAAGGTGCCGGCGGCCGACAGGCCACCGACGACTTCGCCGGTCTCCTCCAGACTCTGCAGCCGCAGTTTGGCCACCATCGGGCTGATGGCGCTCAGCACGAGGGCCGAGGGGAAGAAGCCGAAGAAGGCGAGGAGGATGATGGCGGGGACCGCGTTGCCGAGCCCGGGCCCGAGCACCGTCACCACCGGGATCGAGATCCAGGCGAGGATCCCCCCGAGCATGAGCGCCGGGCCGATCAGCTTGTTGGGGTCGTGGCGGTCGGCCAGGCTCCCGCCGACGGCGGCGCCGAGGGCGATGCCGGCGAGGATCGTGCCGATGATCCCGGTGAAGGTCTCGAGGGAGACGCCGACGTAGGGGGCCATCAACCGGCCGGCCAGGATCTCCAGGACCAGCACCGCCCCCGAGGTGACGAAGACCAGGACCTGTGCGTACCGCTTGCTCACCGCCCCACGCTACCGACCGCCATCCGGCTCCGGCGGGCCGGTCGACGGTCGGTCGGCGGTCGATCGGCCGGGCTCGGACCGGGCTCAGGCCAGGCTCAAGCGAAGCAGGCCTCGACGGCATCATCGGGGATCTCGACGAAGCCGTCGTCGTCCGGCTCCAACTCGACGCCGAAGTCGTCGAGACAGGCAAGCTCCTCGTCGGTGATCGCCATCCCGTCCCCATCGCCGTCGGTCTCGACGCCGTCGACGTCGCTCTCGCCGCGGGAGTCGCTGTCACCGTCGCCGTTCCCGTCCCCGCCGAAGACCGGACCCTCGTCCTCGGCGGTGGCGGCGGCCTCCACCGCCAGGTCCGGCAGCTCGCCGTCGGGGTCGTAGGCCAGGCGGGCGTCGGCCACCAGCTCGGCGATCGTGGCGTCGGGGGCGCCGTCGAGCCCGAGCGCCTGGCGGAGCACCTCGGCCGGGCTGGCCCCGTCCTCGACCCGGGCGGCGACGTCGTCGGCCCCGGCCGACTCGGCCAGGTGGACCACGGCGGCGCCGGTCGCATACCAGCGACCGAACCCATAGTGCTCCTTGACCGGTCCGGTCGTCGGGTCGGTTCTGAGCTCGGCGGCGAAGTTGCCGTCGTGATAGGTGTAGGCGTCGTCGGTCCGGCCGAGCCGGTGCTCGAGGAACCTCGCCGTGCCCTCCAGCGCCTCCTGCGACTCGTCGAGCCGGACCCGCTCGTCGGCGTCCAGACGGGTCAGGCGGATGGCGACGAACCGGCGAGCGGCCTCGTCCCGCCGATCGGCGTCGCCGTCACCCGCAGCAGCCAGTGCGGCCGACAGCGCCCGTTCCTCCAGCGCCGCCAGCTCCAGGTTCGAGGCCCGGTAGTCGTATCCCTCGACATCCTGGGGCCCGTCGCCGGCGGCGAACGACTGGAACTGGTAGCGGTGGAACAGCTCGTGCAGCAGCGTGCTGGCGTAGTCGACGGTGGTCGGGTCGAAGAAGGCGTCCGGGCCGCCGGCCACCTGCACGAACGAGTCGACACCGCCGATCTCGGTCCCGAAGTCGAACGTGTCGATCCCGTCGAGACGTTCGGCGGCGCCCGCGCCGACGTCGTCGATCCGGTGGACCGTACCGGGGGTGAACCCGTCGACCTCGACCGGGGTCGCCGACCCGATGGCGCCAGGGTCGGGGTGGTTGATGGTGATGGCGGACAACAGGGTGCCATCGGGGGCCTTCCAGGCGAGCACGACCGGGTGCTCGTTCGGGACGAAGCCCGTCCAGGCACCGTCGATCCGGTCGTAGGCGACGGCGATGCGACTCATGGCGGTGTCGAGGTCGGCCGGGTCGAGGTCGGCCGGGTCGAGGTCGCCTGGATCGCCGGTGTCGGTCTGTCCGTCGGGACCGCCCGGATCGCCGGCACCGGCCCCCTCGACCTGGCGGTCGACGGTTGACGGTACGGCGTCGTCCGCCGACGACCCCGCCGCCCCGCAGGCGGCGACGACCAGCGAGGTCACGATCACGGCGGGGAGGACTCGGAGGTTCCGTGTGCTGCTCATACGGCGCAGGAGACCACGCTGCGGCTGAGAGCAGCCTGAGGCCATGACCCGGCGTCTCAGCTGGTTCTCAGCCTGCTCGTGGCCGTTGCGGCGCCTGGCGTCTCGGCGATGGCCCGGGCCGACGGGTCTGGAACGTCGGTTCCACGCAGGTCCAACCGGTGCACCGGAACACGTCGTCCGGTGCGGCGCCAGCGGTCAGCTGAGCTCGTCGAGCACGGCCCTGGCCCGCGTCGCCCGTTCGACGGCCGCCGAGTGGGCCGCCTCGGCCTCGGCTCGGGCCATCACCGCCTCGTCCCGCCTGACCCGAAGGGCGTCGAGTCGCTCGACCAGCTCGGCCACCTCGGCGTCGAGGCCGGCGACGACCTCGCCGGCAGCGGCGGCCGCCTCACGGGCGTCCCGTTCGGCTGCCTCGGCCTCGCCGAGCGACCGCTCGGCGGCCACCCGGGCCCGTTCGGCCAGCCGACGCTCGGCCGCCGACGGCCCGGGAGGCGCTGCGTCGGCGTCGTCCGCCTCGCCGACGCCGTCACCCCCATCGGCCAGACCCGAGCCGGCGGACCGCGCAGTCGCACGGCGGCGCCGGGAGGTGTCGGCCCGACGTCCCGACCGGCCCGGCGATGACCCGATCGGGGTGAGGGCACCGGCGCCGGGGACGAACGGGCCGAGACCGCCGGTCGGCTCGGGCGGCACGGCGAAGCACCCCGCCCGGAGCTCGGCGCCGAGGCCGCCGGTTGCCGCCGCCTCGATCGCGGCCCGGACCTCGACCTCGTGACTCGGCGCACCGGCGGCGACGGCATCGACCGCAGCGCGGTAGGCAGCCTGGTCGGCACCGAAATCGGCGCCGGCCGGCGCCTCCTTCCCGGCCAGCAGCGCCTCCTGGGTCAACCGCAGCCGGTCGGCCGCCTCCAGCAGCGCGTCGACGGCCGCTCGATCCGCCCGGACGGCGCGATTGAGCGCATCGGCGGCCACCGTCGGCTTGCGCAGCGCCTTGATCGCACCGGCCAGCTCCCGGTCGCCGTCGACCCGGGTCCGCTTGGCCAGGTCATCGCGGGCACCGACGAACTCGCCGAGCGGGAGGTCGTAGAGCCGGGCCGCGGCCTCCTCGATCGAGGTGACGCCGGCCTCCCCGGCCGCCCCCTCTGCCCCCTCTGCCCCCTCGGTCACCCGACCAGCGCCCACTCATCGTCGGTCCACAGGGGCCGCAACTCGGCGGTGATGAAGTCGACGCTCCACCGGACGAGGTCGATCCACGGGAAGTCGACGCTCATCATCTCGGTGAACGACAGCCCGCCGAGCAGCATCGCCGCATCCTCCAGCTCCAACTCGATCGAACGATCCTCGCCGCGGAGCTGCGCCCACTCCTCCGACGTCCACGCCTGCAGCAGGCGGGCGTCGAGCAGCTCACCGCGGACCGCCTCGTCGTAACCGACACCGGCCCAGCCGTGGTCGCTCATGATGCCGATGATCTGGCGCATGGCCGCAGCGGCGTCGATCGGCAGCTCGACCGAACGGGGCAACATCAGCGATGACCGGCCGGGCCAGGCGGGTGACGGAGGCCGGCGGCCAGGCTCAGGCCGGGACCCACGAACCGTGGAACCCGAACGGCACCCGGCGGGGCAGGTGCACGGTGGCGAGGGGCTCGGCCGCCACGTCGGCGGCATCGAGGATGACGAGGTCGCTCCGATCCGCGGCCCGGTCGTACACGTAGCCGAGCAGGTAGCCGTGATCCTCGGCGCCACGGTCGTCGGCATCGACGCCGTCGGCCGGCACGAACACCATCTCCCCCGGCTGACGGCCGCCACCGAACTCGTGGGCCGACGAGGTGCCGGCCTCCAGGTCGTACTTCACGATGGCGGAGCCGCCGCCGGAGACGAGGCCGGCGTCATCGCCGGAGGACACGGCGTAGCCGTAGCGGTAGTCCTGGGCCACTCGGCCGTCTGGGACCCGACCGAACTCGATCGGCCGGTCGTCGAGTTGTGTCTCGGCGACCGAGCCCGTGGTCAGATCGATGTCCCAGCGCCACAGGGCGGCCACCTCGTCGAACTCGGGGGAGGCGGCCCACATCGACGGGTAGCGGGCGACGTCGACGATCACCCGGTCCGGATCGCTCGGGTGGTCGTAGGAGTTCACCGGGTGGAAGACGTAGCAGGGCTCGACATCGATCCACTGCACGGAGTTGTTGTCACCATCGCGGGGCATGACCCCGAGACGAGCCCCATTGTCTGGCTCGAAGGCGAAGGGCATCGTTCCGGCCATCGCCCGGTCCATGCTGAACACCACCGGCAGGTCCATGAACACCACCCGACGGTCGGTGACGTTGAAGTCGTGCATCATCACCGGGGCCGGCAGGTCGATCTCGGAGCTCTGGACCAGCTCGCCGTCGGCCGAGACCCGGTGATAGGTCAGGTACGGCGGCCCGAATCCGTAGCCGAAGCCGATCATCTCGCCGGTGCGGGGGCAGATCTTCGGATGGGCGGTGAACGACGAATCGAGCCGGCCGCCGAAGGTGTGGGGACCGACCGTGTCGAGCTCGCCGTCGATCTCGTAAGGAACGTGGCCCTCCTCCAGGCAGAGGATCCGACCGGCGTGGGCGACGACGTGGGTGTTGGCCTTCGAGTTCGCCGAGTCGGGTGTTGGCGTCTCACCGTCGGCGCTAGCCAGCGGGTCGACGAACGGGGTCCTGACGTAGCGGTTGCGGTACCACTCGGCCCGACCGTCGGACAGGCGCACGCCGTGGATCATGCCGTCGCCGAAGAACCAGTGCTCGCTCTCCCCGGTGATCGGGTTGGCGCCGTTGCGGAGGTAGCGGCCATCCAGCTCGGGCGGGATCTCGCCGGTCACCTCCAGCTCGGTTGCGGTGATCTCGTCGCCGATCGGGGCGTAGTTCCCCCGCAGATGGAACGGAAGTTTGTCGGTGACGGCCATGAACCGATGCTACTTCGGGGCCTCCGTGCTGGTCCGGTCGAGCCGGGAAGCCGCAGCGGCCGACGGCGGTTCCTGGTGCCATGACCCCTCGCCTCCCCGCAACGCTGCTGGCCGTCGCGCTCGTCGGGTCGGCGTGCGCCGGCGGCTCGGGGTCGTCGGATGACGACGCCGCCGCAGCCGAGGAGGTGGCGGAAGGGGCCGTGGCCGCGACAGGCGACATGCGTGGCGACGGGACCACGTCGACCTCGGACTCGACCTCAACGACCATCGAGGACTACCCCGACGCCCAGACCCGGGCCCTCGCCGTCCGGGCCAGGCAGGCCCGCCCGGTCGACAACTCGGCCCTCCCGCCACGACACCTGGAACCCGAGCGCCACCCCGACACCCTGGTCGACCGGTTCGCCATCGTCTCCGGCGGGCCGCCGCCGGACGGGATCCAGAGCATCGACGACCCGACCCACCTGCCGATCGACGCCGTCGACTGGCTGGCCGACGACGAACCGGTCGCGGTGTTGACCGTCGGTGGCGAGACCAGGATCTACCCGGCCCAGATCCTCGTGTGGCACGAGATCGTGAACGACGTCGTCGCCGGCGTCCCGGTGGCCATGACCTACTGCCCGCTGTGCAACTCGGTGGTGGCATTCGAGTCGACGATCGACGGCGACGGCGGGACGGTGCTCGAGTTCGGCACCAGCGGTGCCCTCTACCAGTCGGCGCTGGTGATGTACGACCGCCAGACCGAGTCGCTGTGGACCCACTTCGACGGCGTTGCCGTTGTCGGCGACCTGCTCGGGACCGAACTGACGATCCTGCCGGCGGCGATGGTGTCGTGGCGCGACGCCAGGGCCGCCAACCCAGACGCCCTCGTGCTCGACCGACCGACCGGCCTCGTCGGCCGGCCGTACGGCGAGGCCCCGTATCCCAACTACGAGACGGCACCGCCGTCGGCCGGGCACGTCACCGGCGAGATCGACGACCGGCTCGACCCGAAGCAGCGGGTGGTCGGCATCAACCTCGCCGGCGAGCGGGTGGCCATCGACCGCCGAGCCCTGGCCGACGACGGCGTGGTCGAGCTCGACGTCGGCGGTCAGCCCGTCGTGGTCCGATGGGAGCCGGGCACGACCTCGGCCCTCGACGGTGAGGCCATCGCCGACGGCCTGGCGGTCGGCGCGGTCGGTGTGTTCCTCGGCGAGCTCGACGGTGAGCGGCTCACGTTCGAGCCGGGTGGCGACGGCCGTGGCACGGTCGTCGATTCGACCACCGGTTCGACGTGGGACGTGCTCGGCCGGGCGATCGACGGACCACTCGCCGGCCGGCGCCTCGACCCGCTCCCCCACCTCGACACGTTCTGGTTCGCCTGGTCCCGCTACCACCCCGATACCGACGTCGTCGGTTGAGTAGCCGACGAGATCGGTGTCGGAGGCGGGTCACGGGGCCGCCGGTTGCCGGTCAGGTCCGGCCGACGTAGAAGTAGGGGTCGAGGACGCTGACCTCCGAGATCGAGTCGACCGGGAGTTCACTGCTGCCGGCGGCCCGGCGGATCGCCTCCGGGGTCGGCGCGTCGTACACGCAGAACGTCCGGCGGTGGTCGTCGGTCACGAACGAGCGCACCCAGGTCACGTCCTCGGCCGCATTGCGCTCGATGATGCCGCGGAGGGCATCGAGCCCCCCGTCGTCGGTCGGGATCTCGACCCCGTCGGGAAACGTGCGCTCCACCATGTAGCGGGGCATCGGCCCCTCCTCTCGTCGTCCCGGCCATCCGGGCGGCCGGTCGATCCGGCCCAACGGCGACGCTACGACGGATCCCCCATCCCCCGCATCGGGGCCCACCCCCAGATCGGGCGACCCCTACCCCGACGTCGGGAGCACGAGACCACGGTCCCGGGCCGCGGCGATGGCCTTGGCCCGGTCGGTCACGCCGAGCTTGGCGTAGACGGCGGACACGTGGTGCTCGACGGTTTTCTTGGCCACGAACAGCTGGGTTGCGATCTCGGTGTTGGTCCGCCCGTCGACGATCAGGCGGAGCACGTCGAGCTGGCGAGCCGTCAGTCCGGCCGGGTTGGCCCGGGTGGCGGGAACCGGGCCTCGTGGCACCCGATCGACGCCAGCCGCCCGGAGACCTCGTCGGAGTCGTCGCCCCGCCGGCGCAGCGCCAAGGCCATCGATGGCGGCGAGCCCACGGGTGACGGCGTCGGCGTCACCGTCGGCCAGGGCCATCGCCGACTCGTAGGGGCAGCCGATGTCGGCCCAATGCTCGGCCGCCTCCCGCCACTGGCCGGCCATCTGGAGGGCGAACGGCTCGGCCGAGTCGGCGGGGGGTTCGTCGATCGCCCCGACTCGCCACAGCCAGAACCCGAGCTCGCCCCTGGCCCAGGGGCTGTCGGCGACGAGCGCCCGCTCGTAGGCCGGGGTCACGACGTCGACCACCGCCTCGTCGTTCCCGGCGAGCCAGTGGCCTTCGGCCCGGCCGCAGATGGCGGTCCAGGCGTGCTGGAGCTCATGGCCACGACCGAGCTCGATCATCCGGTCGAGCAACTCGATCCCCCCGGGGTCACCACGCCGGACCCGGACCCGGCCGAGCACGCTGCCGGCGGTCAGACCGGCGATCCCGGTCTGATTGTTGGTGGTGCGCTCGACGAGGGCGACGAGATCGGTTGCGTCGTCCCACCGCCCCTGCTCGAAGGCGATGCGGGCCAGCCAGGCCCGGTTGTAGGCGACGGCGTAGTCCTCGTCGGTGGCCAGCCCCTGGGCGATGCCCTGCTCCAGTGCGGGGATCGCCCTGGCGTACAGGCGAGCCTCGCCGCCGCCGGTGCCGAGCATGCCGAGGGCGATCGACCGGAAACCGGGGCGACCGAGCGCTTCCGCCTCGGCAAGGGCGAGCTCCAGCCGATCGGCACCCTCGACGGCCCCGCCGTCGGTCGGGCTCAGGACCAGGTCGATGCAGCCTGCCATCATCGAGGCCAACCACCGGACCTCCTCGCTGCCGACCTCCTCGGCCATGGCCGCCGCCTCCCGAACCGCGGCCGACGCCGGCTCGCGGCGGCGGGCCAGCATGTGCAGATGGCCCGTCCGGTACAGGTGGCGGGCCAGGCCCTCACTCGGTCCTCGCCGGCGGAGCAGTCGGAGCGCCTCGTCGGCCGCCTCGCGACCCTCGGCCGCATCGAGCTCGGTGTTCCACACGATGGTCGGACGGAGGCTCAGGGCCTCGGCCAAGCTCTCGACGTCGTCCAGTTCCCGGCCGAGCGCAATCGCCCGGTCGAGCTCCAGGAGCGCCTCGGTCTGGCGGTCGACGATCCGCAGTTGGTCGACCAGGGCGAGACGAGCGTCGAGCTCGGCTGACGCGTCGAGGCGGCGGTGGTGGGCCAGGCAGGCCCGGTAGAACTCGATGGCCTGGCGGCGGGCCCCGCGGGCCGCGGCCTCCCGGCCCGCCTCCCGTGCGTGCCGCACGATCAGGTCGGGCACGTCGGCCCGGACGGCGTGGTGGGCCAATGCGGCAAGGTCGCGGTCCTCGTCGTCGCCGTCGAGCAGGTCGATCATCGCCCGGTGCAGGCCGAGCCGTCTGGCCGGCGGCAGCGTTTCTTCGACGGCGGCCCTGGCCAGCTCGTGCCGGAAGCGGAGCCGGTTTCCCTCGGCCAGCAGGATGCCGCCGTCGACGGCCCGGTCGACGGCGGCAGCGGTGGTGGCTGTCAGGGCGACCACCCGATCGAGCTCGAGGTGGCGTGGGGCGATCGACACGGCCTCGACCACCCGGCGGGCGTCCGGGTCGACGGCGGCCAGCCGGGCCAGGACGGCGTCCTGCACGGTGGCGGGCACCGTGGTCGGGCCATCGGTCGGCCACACGGTCGACGTTGCGGTCGGGTCTGCGGTTGGCCGGGTCGGCCCGGTCGAACCGGTTGAGCCCGTCGAGCCGGCGGCCAGGATCTCGGTGACGAAGAACGGGTTGCCGCCGGACACCCGGTGCAGCTCGGCCGGGTCGGCGACGCCAGGACCCGATACCGGTGTCTCGAGCACGAGACGGGAGACGGCGGCGAGACTCAACGGCTCGACGACGATGCGATCGGTCGAGTCGATCGGGAGGAGCTGACCGAGGACCGGGCGCAGCGGGTGGTCGACCCCCACCTCGTCGTCCCGGTAGGTGACGACGAGGACGGCCCGGGTCTCGGCGATCCGCCGACCGAGGAATCGCAGCAGATCGAGCGTCGCCTCGTCGGCCCAGTGGGCGTCCTCGACGACCATGAGCGTGGCCCTGGCACCCGACCGAAGGACATCACGGACCTCGGCAAAGCGCTCGACGGCCGAGCGGTCGCCGTCCATCAGCCCGGCCAGGCCAGAACCGGGTGCGGCTGCGATGTCGTGCAGCGGACCGAGCGGACGGGGTGTGGTCAGGTTGTCGCAGGCGCCGACCAGCACCCGGGTGGCCGGGTCGACCGAATCGGCGAGGGCGCGGACCATCGACGTCTTGCCCGCACCCGCCTCGCCGGCGAGCAGCACGAGCGCCCCACCCCCGTCGGACGCAGCCCGTTCGAGGTGGCCCCGCATCACTCCGAGCAGGTCGCCGCGCTCCAGCAGCATGGGTCGATCCTACTGTCGGGGCGGTGGTGGGGCGGATGGGCGGGCGGTAGACAGACTGGATGGAACAGCTTCGCATCGGCATCCTCGGGGCGGCCCGGATCGCACCGAAAGCACTGGTCGACCCGGCGGCCAAGCTCGACGGCGTCGAGGTCACCAGGGTCGCGGCCCGCGACCCCGAGCGGGCCAGGGCGTTCGCCGACGAGCACGGCATCGCCGGCGTCGCCGCCGACTACGCCGAACTGGTTGCGGCCGACGACGTCGATGTGGTCTACAACCCGCTGCCGATGTCGCTGCACGCAGCGTGGACGATCAACGCCCTGCGGGCTGGCAAGCACGTGTTCTGCGAGAAGCCGTTCGCCTCGAACGCCGAGGAGGCGGCGGAGATGGTCCGGGTGGCCGACGAGACCGGGCTCGTGCTCGGCGAGGCCTTCCACTACCGCTACCACCCGATGTTCCTCCGCATCCTCGACGAGGTGGCGTCCGGCCGGATCGGCACGATCAACCGGGTCGAGGCCCGGTTCGAGGTGCCGATCGGGCAACCCGACATTCGCTGGGACTACGCCACCTCGGGCGGCTCGCTGATGGACCTCGGCTGCTACCCGATGAGTTGGGTCCGGCACGTGACCGGCGAGGAGCCCGAGGTGGTGTCGGCAACGGCCGAGGTCGGACCGCCCCACATCGACGCCGCCATCTCGGCCGAGTTGCGGTTCCCGTCCGGTGCCACCGGGCTCGTGGCCAGCGCCATGGACCGGGGCCCGGCCCTCGAGCTGACGATCGAGGGGGGTGACGGGCGGATCCACGCCACCAACCCGATGGCCCCGCAGAACGGGAACCTGCTGCGGATCACCACCGCCGCCGGGACAACGGCCGGGCCGGTCGATGCCGGCATCAGCTACGACCACATGCTGCGGGCGTTCGTCGACCATCTCGTGCACGGCGCCCCGTTCCCGACCGCTGGAGCCGACTCGATCGCCAACATGGCGGCTATCGACGCGGTGTACACGGCGGCCGGGCTACCGCTCCGCGGCCTCGCCGATCCCGACGGATCGGCCGCCGGGGCGTGACCAATCCGGGTCCGACCCGGCCCGGCCTGCTCGGCCGCCGGCCATGAGTCGCTCGGGTTCCCCGGCGGTCCACTACGCCAGGGTCGACGGGCTCAACCTGGCGTACCAGGTGGTCGGTGACGGCCCGCTCGACCTGATCCTGCTCGACGAGTGGGCGACCCCGCTGGAGGCCCGGTGGGACGTGCCGGCCATCGCCGGGCGCCTCGACCGGCTGGCGTCGTTCGCCCGGCTGATCAGCTTCGACAAGCGGGGAACCGGGCTGTCGGACGGGTCCCACGAGGAGGTGGCGACGCCGGAGTTGTGGGTGCGGGATGTGGTGGCGGTTGCCGACGCCGTCGGCACCGAGCGGGCGGTGCTGTTCGGTACCCACGAGGGCGGCCCGATCGCCCTGCTGCATGCGGCCAGCCTCCCCGACCGGACTGCGGCGGTCGTGCTGGCCAACACCGGACCTCGGATGACGGCGACCGACGACTGGCCCCACGGCGTCGCCGCCGAGCTGTGGCGGCCCGATCTCGACGGCATCGTCGACCTGTGGGCCCGGGGCACCGGCGGTGAGTCCCACATCGCCGCCACCGCCCACGATCCGTGGTGGCGCCACTGGTACGCCCGGTCCCGCCGCCAGCAGGCGTCACCCGAGGCCGGGTTGGCGCTGATGCGGATGCTCGGAGAGCTCGACGTCCGCCACATCGCCCCGTCGGTGCACGCCCCGACGTTGATCCTGCACCGGCGGGACAACAGCTGGTGGCCACTCGGCGGTGCCCGCTGGCTGGCCCAACAGATCGAGGGGGCCGAGCTGGTCGAGCTCGACGGGGCCGACAACTACTGGTGGTCGGGCGACGCCGACCTGATCGTCGACCACATCGAGCGGTTCCTGCTGGGCGATCACGTGCCCCGGGCCAGCCCCCGGGAGCTGGTGACGATCATGTTCACCGATCTCGTCGATTCGACGGCGACGGCGAGCGACCTGGGCGACAGCCGGTGGCGGGAGCTGCTCGATCGGCACGACTCGTTGACCGTCGAGGCGATCCAGCGCCAGGGTGGGCGCCCGCTCAAGAACCTGGGTGACGGGTTCCTCGTGCAGTTCGACGGACCGGCGGCCGCCATCAGGGCCGCCCAGCAGCTGCGTCGGGAGCTGACCGCCAGCGACCTGCCGATCCGCATCGCCATCCACACCGGTGAGGTGGAGCGGCGGGGCGACGACATCAGCGGCATCGCCGTCCACCTGGCGGCCCGGCTCCTGGAGGTGGCGGGGCCGGGTGAGATCGTGGTGTCCGACGTGATCCGCGGCCTGGTGGCCGGCTCACCGATCCGCTTCGAACCGAGGGGTGTCCACGAGTTCAAGGGCCTGCCCGAGCGCTGGGGCGTGCACGAGGTGATCGGGGACTGAGGCCTCCGTCCAGCAACGGTCGCTCACGTACGGCTCCGGCGGCCGGTCACCGACCTGCCGGCCCGCCGGCCGGTTGCGCAGCCGCCGCATCTGGCGAGCGGCCCGGCACCGTCAACAACGTCACCAGGCCGACGACGGCCAGGGCGGCCACCGCGAGGTAGGGAACGGTGAAGCCGTCGAAACGGTCGGCCAGCACGCCGACCGCAGCCGGTGCGGCCATGGCGGCCAACCCGTAGAAGATCGTCATGGTGCCATAGGCCGAGCCGAAGGCCCGGTCGTCGAGCTGGTCCCGGACGTAGGTGGCGGTGAGCGTCGGGTAGCTCGACCACAGGCCACCCATGGCCAGCACGCCGACCACGACCAGCCACGTCGGACCGACGGCGAGAGCGCCGGCGCCGAAGGCGAGGCCGCCCATCACCCCGACCTTGGCCACGAGCCGACCGTAGCGGTCGGACAACCAGCCGACCCCGGGGGCGGCCACGATCGAGACGAGCCCGAGACCGAGGTAGAGGTTGGCCACGTCGGCCCGAGACAGCCCGGCGTCGACCTCGAGCGCCTCGGCCAGGAACGCCAGGTAGCCGGCGGCGATGGCGCCGAAGATGCCGTAGGCCCAGGTGATGCGACGCCAGTGGTGGAGCTGGCGGAGCGACCGGAGCGAGATGCCGTCCCGGGTGGAGACCGTGGTCCGGGAGCGGACGAGGGCGACGACGGCGGCGAGTATCAGGGCCGCTGCCACGGCCTCGGCCAGGTAGATCGGACGCCACAGGTCGTCGTTGCCCGTGGCCGAACGGGCCAGGCCCGTACCGAGGGCCAGCAACGAGGTACCGAGCCCGATCGAACCGGTGAGGAAGCCGATGACCAGACCCCGTCTCGCGGCCGGGACCTCCTCGGAGGCCAGACCGGGGGCGGTGATCCAGATGCCGGCGCCGCCGGCGCTCGACAGGAACAACCCGGCGAACACCATCGAGGTGGTGGTGGCCAGGCCAAGGAGGCCGAGGCCGGCGATGCAGATCACGAGCCCGCCCCGCATCAGGGTCATCGGTTCGCACCGCCCGGCCAGGGCGGTGACCACGGTCACCCCGGCCAGGTAGGCGAGGTAGACGACGGTTCCCCCGAAGCCAGCGACCGTGTTGGAGCCGAGGATCTCGTCTTTCATCGCCGGCAGAAGCAGCGGGTAGGTGGAGCGTCCGAACGAGTGGGAGACGATCGTGGTCAGCGGGATGACCAGCGCGGCGACGCCGATCCCCAGGACCGGCCGCCGCATCGTCGACACCACCCCGTCACCTTGGCGTGGCACCCCGGCGATCACAAGCTGGGACGCTCCCGTGCCCCCCGGCGACCGGGCTCGGGCCGTGGTCGGCGCGACGGGGTCAGGTCGGTACGGCCACCTCGGACGCTGCCGGCCGCTCCGCCAGCTCGACCGCCCGAGACGGCGCTGCGACCAGCCGGGCGCTCCGGATCACGGGTGGGCGCGGTCGCGCTGCGGGGCGAGGTCGCGGTGCGGCCGCCCCGGCGACGCCTGCTGCCAGGGCGGAGCCATCGGACGCCGCCTCCAACGGGGACCGGGGGTCGGGCTCGGCGAAGGGGTCGGCGAATTGCACGATCGCGGCCAACCGATCGACGACGGCGACACCCCGACCCTCGGTCATCGGAAGGCCGGGATGCCAGGGGATCGGCATGCCGACCACCTCGTGGGCCTCCCGGGGATCGTGGGGACGCAGGTAGACGACCGATCGGGCGGCCCGAACCAGTTGCGCGATCGGGCTGGCGCTGAAGCCACGGGGCTTGGCCCCGGCCGCCGCCCACCGCAGCGACGGGCAACCGAGCAGGCGTTCGAGCGGGCCGGTGACGCTGCGGTCGTGCTCCGGCAGGAGGTCGTGATCGTCGAGCAGCAGGAGACGAGGTGCGTCGCTCGGCTCGGCGGCCAGCTCCGCCAGCTCCTCCAGCGCCGTCGCCCGCTCCTCTCCCTCGTTCGTGCAGCGGCGGGTGGCCTCACGCAACTCGCCGAGCGGAGACCCCGGTGGGGCCACCACCCACACCTCGGCACCGGCCGCTGCCGCTTGCCGGCCGATTGCGGCCAGGACGCTCGACCGGCCGCTGCGGGGGTCGCCGACGACGGAGAGGTTGGCGTGTCGCAGATCGAGTGCGTACGCATCGCCGGTCAGGTCGGCGACCGCAACGATCGGGCGACGGGGATCGGCGACCTCGCCGACACGGTCGCCGGTGACGACCGGCAGCGTGACCCGACGAGGGAGCGGCCGGGTGGCGAGGCGAGGATCGACCCGGCCGGGCAGATGCTCGGCCAGGTCGACGAGCGCCTGGCGGTTGCGTCGCCGGCGCGCTTCGGCCGCCGAGCGGGCCCTGGACCCGGTGGCGACACTGGCGTCATCGGAGGCGGACGCAACGGCTGCGGTCGTCCCGACGGGGTCCGGCCCGGTGAGCGAGGCGATCTGGACCAACGTCGAGCCATCCAGGAAACCCTGGCCCGGCCGCAGGTCGAGATCCTTGGCCTGGGCCGCCGGGATGCCGGCCTCGCCGTAGCCCTGGGCATCGGCCTGGCGCAGCACCAGCCGACCCGAGATGGCCGACGTGACGGCCGCTCGCAGCGCCGAGAGCCGTGATGTGGCCACCAGCGGATGGATGCCGACCTGGCGACCCTCGGTGATCAGGCGCTGGAGTGCGGCGAGCGTGGGGGCCAGCCCGGCCGCTCCCGCGCCCTGCTCCAGGGTCTGGATCAGGGCATCGAGCCCGTCGATCACCAGCAGCACGGCCGTCTCGGCCGGCGGCGCCGCGGAGCGGGCCACCGACTCGGCCAGCGCGGTGCGCCGTCGCTCGAAGTCGCGGTCGAGGCGATCGATGATGCGGGTGACGGCCTCCAGGTCATCGCCGGTGGCGACGGCGGCGCACTGCGGTAGACGGGCGAGCCCGACCAGCTCGCGGGAGGCGACGTCGAGCCCGACGATGGTCAGGTGGCCGCCACCGGCCTCGGCATCGTCGAGCGCCGCCGACACCGCCGCCGTGATCAGCGCCGTCGACTTGCCCGACCCGCCGGTTCCGGCGATCAACAACCCACCCGAGCGGGTGAGGTCGACCACCGCCGGGTACTGGGCCTGGGCCTCGGGGTCGTCGACCATGCCGAGCACGACCCTGGTCCCCGGTGCCGGCTCCCCCGGTCCCGTGGCGAGACCAACTCTGGCCTCGTCGAGGGCGATGACCTCGGGCAGCACCTCCAGCCACGGCGCCCGACCCCGACCGAGACCGAGCCGTTCGCCGGCCTCGACGACGGCGTCGAGCAGGGCGTCGAGCTGGGTCCGACCCGATGTGGCCCCAGCGCCTCCCGAAGCGTCCGACCGGGCGGCGGGCGACGTCGCTCCGGTTGCACCACCGGCGACCGCGGCCGATCGGGCGGCGTCACGCAGCGCGACCGTGGTCCCGAAGCGGTCGACCCCGACCGGGGGCGGGCCCGACTCGGCCAGCAGCGGTGCACCCGACCAGGCCGACTGGAAGGCGATCAGCTCACCGGCCCCGAGCCGGGCGTAGCCCCGACCCCGGAGTGGGGTGGGGATGGCGGCGGCATCTGGCGTACCGATGACCGCCGTCGACTCACCGCCGTCGAGCATCCGCAGGGCGATGCGGAGGTTGGTGTTGGCCTTGATGTTGTCGTTGACCGCCCCGGACGGCCGCTGGGTGGCGAGCAGGAGGTGGATGCCGAGGCTCCGGCCCCGCTGGGCGATGTCGACCATCCCGGCCACGAAGTCCGGGATCTCCTTGACCAGCGTGGCGAACTCGTCGACCACGATGACCAGCGACGGCGGCGCCTCATCGGGGTGGCGCTCGATCATCTCGGCCAGGTCCTTGGCCCGCCCCTGGAGGAGGTTCATGCGTCGATTCAGCTCGGCCCGCAGCGACGTGAGCGCCCGCATGGCCAGCAGCCCGTCGAGGTTGGTGACGTAGCCGACGGTGTGGGGTGCCCGCCGGAACACGTCGCTGGAGGCGCCGCCCTTGTAGTCGATGAACAGGAAGTTGACCCGGGTCGGCGGGTTCTCCGCCATCAGCCCGGCCACGAGCGACATCCCCAGCTCGCTCTTGCCGGCCCCGCTCGTGCCGCCGATCAGACCGTGCGGACCGTGCTCGACCAGGTCGAGCAGCAGGGGACCCGACTCGGTGTGGCCGATCGGGCCCCGCAGTGAGTGGCCCCGGTCGACCGACCACCGGCGGGCGACCGTGTCGGCGTCGATCGACGACACGCCGAGGGCGGTGAACAGCGGGACGACTCGGGGGATGGCGGTCACGGCGTTGGCCGACGAGGCGTCGCGGACGGGGGCCAGGGCCCTTGCGGTGGCCAGGGCCAGCTCGGGCGAGACCCGCTCGTGGTCGACCAGCTGATCGGCGATCTCGGGGTCGGTCGACGTGATCCGGGACAGATCGCCGGTGGCCGCCGGTCGACAGTCGACGACGGCGCTGGCCTGGCGGGGGACCCGCTCGGCCCGATCGGTGAGCCACACGATCGTGATCCCGACCTCGGGGCCGGCGTCGAGCAGGCGGGAGACCAGGGCGGCATCGGGTTCGAGGGAGCGGTCGAGCACGGCGAGGATCCGGGGAAACCGCCTGGTGGTCGAACCCTCCAGCCGACGGCCGGCCTCGGCCCCGAGCTCGCCGACCAGCGCATCGATCCCCGCCGTCGTCTCGGCCAGGTGGGGGCCGGCCAGCGGCGAGCTGGTGGATCGGGTGTGGGGCAGCCAGCACAACCAGCGGCCGGCCCGGCGCTCGGGTCCCGTGGCGGCGACCACCACCAGGTCCTCGGGGCTGTGGAGGCAGGCGGCCTGGAGGACCAGCGACGTCATCAGCGCCGAGGTCTCCGACGATCGACCGACCAGGCCGACGACCCCGAGATCGCCGAGTGGCAGCCGCACGGGCACATCGGTCACGGTGTCGGTCTCGCCGTAGGCGTCGACCACCCGGTCCCGGTAGTCGGCGTCGCCACGGTCGAGGTGACGAACCTCGAGTGCAGCCGGGACGTCGCCGACCCCGACCCGCAGATGCAGAAAATCGTCGGCCGACCGATCGCGAACCCACAGCTGACCCGACCGGGCGCTTGCCCGATCGGCGAGGACGGCGACATCGGGGGCGGCGGCGAAGCGCCGGTCACGCTCGTCGGCCAAAGCCCGCTCGACCTCGACCGCCTTGGCCGCCAGCTCCTCCTCGAACCGCTCCACCGCCCTGGCGAACTCCTTGCCGGATCGCCGCCGCTGATCGAACCAGTTGCCGATCACCATGACCGGGGAGAAGGCGGCGAACAACAGGTAGCGGGGATTGCCGAGCACGAACGCAAACGAGACCCCCATCAGCACCGGCAGGAGCGCCGACAGGTAGGCGAAACGGGAGCCCTCCGGCTTGGCCGGGATGTCACCGAGCGGCTCGACGACCGCAGCGCGAACCGGTGCAGGGAAGTAGGGCGTGCGGTGGAACGGGATCTGACCGAACACATCGGTGCGGGTGGGGTTGCCGCCCGCCGCAGCACGGCGACCGGTGTCGGCCAGCCGGTCACCCCGCACGACGAGCGTGCTGGCACCGAGCCGGACGACCTGCTCGGGCCGCAGCGTGGCACCGTCGACGACCACTGCCCCGCCGCTCCGGACCTGGTTGCGGTCGGCCGCCACCACCCGGGCGGTGACGATGGCCTCGCCGAGGCCGTCACCCGGTGTGACCTCCACCTCGAGATGGCGGCGCGAGACCTGGGGATCGGTGAGCACCAGGTCGGTGGCCGGGTCCCGGCCGACCACGTGCACACCCCAGCCAAGCTCGATCGAACGACCGGCATCGGGGCCCGAGGCAACCACCAGTCGGGGCCGGCCCGCCACGGCGGCCCCGTGCCGGGCCGGACCCCGCCCGCCGACGACCAGCGCATCACCCGACACGAGCCCGGCCTCGACGACCGTGGCCAGACGATCGAGTGCGACCACCCGATCGGCGCCGTCGCCACCGACGCCTTCCGTCGAGGCCTTCGCCACGGGGCACTCCCGGTCGACGAGCAGACCGAGCTCACCGGCGACAGCGTCGACGACGGCACCGACCCGATGACCGGGCTCGACCCGGGCGACCACATCACCGACATGGTGCGGCCCGTCACCCCGGCGGTCTTCGATGCGAAGCGAGATCTCCATGTCGCCGACGGTAGGGAGACCCACCCCATCGGGCGAGGGGGACCGGTCCCCATCGTCGTCGACCGGTGCGTCGGCCATACTCGCCTCCATGTCCCACCCGCCCATGAGCTACCTCAGCCAGGCCGAGCTGGAGCTCGCCCTCGACCTGGCGCGGGTCCTGCACGAGGCATCGGAGGAGGTCCGGGTGCTCAGCCTCGGCGCCGGCGGTTCCGGTGGGAGGGCGGGCGACGCGGCCTTGGCCGTCCGCCACTGGACCGGCCCCCACCGGGACACCTTCGAGCAGCTGCACGCCGATGAGCAGGCCTCGGCCGTCACCGCCAGGAACCGCCTCGTCGAGGAGGCCGACGCCTGGGCTCGGTTCTGGGCCGACGCCACCGAGGCCCGCCAGGACCGGCTCCATGACGAGGCGATGTCCGACCACCGGCGGGCGACCACCGACTACCAGCGCGAGTTCGACGCCTGGAACGAGGCGATCGCCAACGACCCCTCATCGTCGATCTACCTGACCGCGCCGGTCCGTCCTCGGCCGCCGACACCGCCACCGTCGGTTGTGGTGCCGACGGCGGCAGGGGGGTATCGCCCGACGATCTGACGTCGATCCTCCCCGCCCCGCCGCCGCTCCAGATCGGGGTCGACGGCGCCGATACCTGCGGGGTGACCGGCGGCCACCCCGAGACAGGCGCTGAACCGGACCGACAGCCGAGTGCACCGTCCGAACTCGTCCCCGTCGGCCGGGGCGGGGTTCTGGCGCGCCTCACCGCGAGCCTCGACCGGCCGCCCGCCGGGGTGCTCCTCATCGGGTGGGATCGTCTCGACGAGGTGTACGGCGTCCACGAGTTGCAGGTCGAGCGGAGCGTGGTGTTCACGGTGACGGCCTGCACCCGGGTCACCGACGAGATCATCGCCGCCTCGACCAACGAGCTGGCCGTCGTCCGTGCGCCACTCGATGCACCGGCGGCGGCCGAGGGCCTCGCCCGCCGCATCGCCCAGCGGCTCGGCCCCGAGCTCGAATCGCTGGCCGTCGACGCCGAGCGCAGCCCGACCCGTTGGGCCATCGGCGTCGCCGTCAGCCGAGCCGAGGACGAACCTGCCGACCTGTTGCGCCACGCCGAGGCGGCGCTCGGCGACGCCTGGGTGCTCGGCGGCGGACGCCTGGTGGCCTTCGACGACGGGGATCGGGAGCTGCTCGACCAGGACACCGATCCCGGCCCAGGGGCGGACGCCGGCCCGGGATCCAGCCCGGTCGGCTGAGCCACCGCGGGGCCGAGATCCCGGGGCCGATCGACCCGAGCGGTGCCGACCCGCCCGGTTCACCCGCGGTGCCGACCGACGGAGCGGCGCTACAGGTAGAGGCCGGTCGAGACGTCGTCGGATCGTCTGCCGTCGCCGGACGGGGGGTGCAGCGCCTCGGCCAGCGTCACCGGCCCGGGGCCGAACGACCGCTCGGGCCAACGAGCCCGGGCCTCCTCGGGGGCGAAGGCCCGGAACTCGATCTCGGCCAGGCAGCGCCCGGGGCGGACCAGCGCCGGATGGAGCCGGTCGATCCGCTCGTTGGTGGTGATGAGGGTGAGGACCCGAAGTCCCTGGCCGAGCAGACCGTCGGACAGGTTCAGCAGCCGGGCCAGCGACTGGCCGACCCGCTCCTTGGCATCGGCCCGGATCAGCTCGTCCGCATCCTCGATCACGATCAGCCGCCAGGCGGAGGCCTCGCTGCCGGCGTCGATCACGACCTCGAACAGGTTGCTCGACGACGAGAAGATCCGCTCGGGGTCGAGCAGGACCTGTACCCGGCACCGGCCGGCCCACGCCCGGGCCAGGGCCCGTAGCGCAGTCGTCTTGCCGGTCCCCGGTGGTCCGTGCCAGAGCACGAGCCGGCCGACGGCGACGTCGAGGTCGGTGTCGACGAGCGACGCCACAGCACCCGCCACCTCGTCGGGGTAGTTCCCGGCGATGTCCGACCAGGTCGGTGCCTCCAGCTCCCGGGTGCGGCGGTACACGTCGTCGTCGCTGACCTGCCAGAAGTCGATCGGCACCTCACCGGGCGTCGGCTCCTCGTCGGGGACGCGCTCGGCGAACAGGGCGGCGCCGGCCTTCGCCCCGGCCAGATCGGGGGCCCGGACCGTGATCGAGCCATGCCCGTGCTGACGCTGGTCGACCAGGGCCGTCCAACCGACGCCGTCGACGAGCCGGACCGACCACCCCGACCCACTGACGTCGAGCACGACCTCGCCGACGCCACCGATCTCGACGTCGCCCTCCTCCCGCCCGGGCAGGTCGATCTGGCGGACGATCGGCTCGTCGCCCGACAGGACGGGCGCGACGAACCGGGCCCAGATCACGCTGTGCAGGCCGCTCTCGGCCACCAGCGTCGGGAGGGGAGGTTGGCGTGGACATGGAGCGACCAGGAAACCCGGTTGCCTTGGTCCGGGCAAGCGAATTGCGGCCCGGTGACGGGCCATCGACGAGCAGGTGACGGACCGGGCGGCGCCGGTCGGTCTGGCTCAGCTCTCGTCGAAGCGCTCGATCCGCAGTGTCGGGAACAGCACGACGTCGCGGATCGTCTGCACGTCGGCCAGCAGCATCACCAGCCGGTCGATCCCGATGCCGAGCCCGCCCGTTGGGGGCAGCCCGTACTCGAGGGCCCGGAGGTAGTCCTCGTCGACGACCATCGCCTCGTCGTCGCCGGCCTCCTTCTGGCGGACCTGGTCCTCGAACCGCGCTCGCTGCTCGTCCGGGTCGATCAGCTCGGAGAAGGCGTTGCACAGCTCCCGCCCGGCCACGACCGCCTCGAACCGCTCGGTGAACCCGGGCCGCTCCCGGTGCTCGCGGGACAGGGGCGAGACCTCGGCCGGGTAGTCGGTGACGAACACCGGACCCCACAGCTCGGGCTCGACGGTCTTCTCGTAGATCTCGAGGATCAGCTTGCCGGGGCCGTAGCTGTCCCGCACCTCGACGCCGTGCTCGATGGCGATGCGCCGCAGCTCGTCGAGGTCCATCATCAGCCCGACCGGCGTGCCGATGGCCTCTTCGATCAGCTCGGTCATCGTGGCCCGACGCCACGGCGGGGCGACGTCGATCTCCCGGTCGCCGTAGCTCAGCGTGGTGGTTCCCTTGAGCTCGATGGCCAGGTGGGCGACGAGCTCCTCGACCAGTTCCATGATGTCGGCGTAGTCGGCATAGGCCTGGTACAGCTCGAGCATCGTGAACTCGGGGTTGTGGCGGGTGCTGATCCCCTCGTTGCGGAACACCCGACCGACCTCGAACACCCGCTCGAGGCCCCCGGCGATGAGCCGCTTGAGATACAGCTCGGGGGCGATGCGGAGGAAGAAGTCCTCATCGAGCGCGTTGTGGTGGGTGGTGAACGGTCGGGCCAGGGCCCCGCCGGGGATCGGGTGGAAGATCGGCGTCTCGACCTCGATGAAACCGCGGTCCTCGAGCCAGCGCCTGGTCAGCGACACCAGCTTCGACCGGAGCACGAACACCTCGCGGCTCTCGGGCGTGACCCACAGGTCGACGTAGCGCTGGCGGTAGCGGAGGTCCTGGTCGGTGATGCCGTGGAACTTGTCGGGGAACGGGCGCCTGGCCTCGGCCAGCACAACCCACTGCTCGACCTTGACCGACAGCTCCCCCTTGCGGGTCTTCATCACCTCGCCCGTGACCCCGATCCAGTCGCCGAGCGATAGCGAGCAGAACCGATCGAAGTCGGGGGTCACCTTGCCGGGGGCGAAGAGCTGGATGCGGCCGCCGCCGTCCTGCAGGGTGCCGAAGGCGAGCTTGCCCTGGACCCGGCGCAACATCAGGCGGCCAGCGATGGTGACCTGCTCGCCGGTCTCGTGACCGTCGTCGATCGAGTCGTAGCGGTCGCGGATCTCACCCGAGGTGGTGGTCGGCTCGAAGCGGTAGGGGATGGTGGGGGAATCGGACATGGGGCTTCCAGTTGGCGTCTCGGTCAACGCTCGGGCACGACGTCGAGGCCGATGTCGAGCACCCGGGCGGAGTTGGTGATCGAGCCGGACGACACGAGGTCGACCCCGGTGCCGGCATAGGCGTCGAGGGTGTCCAACGTGATACCACCCGAGGCTTCGAGCAGCGGCCGCTTTCCGCCGCCGTCGGCGGCCCAGGCGTCGACCTTCGGCACGAGGGCGGTCAGCTCCGCCGGGGTGAAGTTGTCGAGCAGGATGATGTCGGCCCCGGCCTCCAGGGCCTCGAACATCAGCCCCTCGGTGTCGGCCTCGACGTGGATCGTGCGGCCGGGCCAGCGGCCCCTGGCCTCGCCGACCGCGGCGGCAACGGTGGTCCCGATGAGATGGTTGTCCTTCAGCATCAGCCAGTCGGACAGGTTGCCCCGGTGGTTGTTGGCCCCACCGGCCCGCACCGCCGCCTTCTGCAGCGACCGGTAGCCGGGGAGCGTCTTGCGGGTGTCCCACACGATCACCCGGCCGGCGGCCAGGTCGACCCAGCGGGCGGCGTTGGTCGCCACCCCCGAGAGGTGGCTGAGGAAGTTGAGGGCCGTCCGCTCGGCGGTCAGCAGCGTGGCGAACGAGCCGCGGGCCACACCGAAGGTCTCGCCGGCCTCGACCCGATCGCCGTCGGTCTTCGACCACTCGACGCTGAGCGCCTCGTCGACCGCCGCGAACGTCTCCTCGACGCAGCGGCACCCGGAGATCACCCCGGCCGAGCGGGCCCCGAACGTTGCGGTGGCCTGGCGGGCCGGGTCGAGCAACGACGACGTGAGGTCGCCGAGCGGGGTGAGGTCCTCGGCCAGCGCCCGCTCGACGAGGAAGCGGATGTCGGCGACGGGGGCTTGGAGGTCGGTGCGGATGGTCACGATGCTCGGTTCGAGTCGGCCGAGCCCCGGTTCGGCTCGGTTGCGCCATCGAGCATACGAGCCCGCCGCCCCGATCCCTGGTGGATCAGCGGCAGTGCCCGTGACCGAGCGGGCCGAAGACCGCCGTCATCCGGGGCCGCCGATATCGACGTTGTAGGCCTCCCAGATGGTGTCGGCCACCTGCTGGCGATGGCCGACGGTGCGACCGAGCAGCGGCACCAGCCGGCGCCGGATCTCGACCGGCTGGAGCTCGCACAGCTCCTTCTGGAGCAGCTCGATCTCCTCCTCGATCGCCGGCATCCCCCGCCGGAGCCGCTCGACCGTGGCCAGCAGCCGGGGCATCGATCGGACGGCCTCGTCGAGCGGGCCGCCCTCGGCCAGGAGGGCGCCGACCTGGATGCGACCGACGATCAAGAGCTCGTCGAGGGCCAGGTCGACCCGGTCGGTCCACTCCCGGCGCGACCCGATCGGTCGGGCCAGCGCATCCTCCAGCCGGGCCAGAGCCGAGCCGATCTCGGCCCGACGCTCACCGATCCCGTCGAGATCGTCCAGGTGGTCCATGGCGTCCGCTTCCCCTCCGGTGTCGCCGCCGGGCCCCTCGGCGGTCCCGGTTCCAAGTGCGTGCCCGCCGCTCCCGACCTCCATCACACCACGGTCGGCGGCCCGGCGAAAGGGGAATGTCGGTCGGGATCAGACCCGGTCGGCCACCCGGCGGCGGAGCTTGTCGACGAACCGTTGGAGGTGGGGATCGAACCGCTCGGTCCCGGCGGCCAGTATCTCGTCTGGTGACCACCATCGAGCGCGGATGAACTCCCGCTCATCCGGCGCGATGGCGGCGTCGGGCCCGCACTGGAAGACGAACCACAGGCTCACGTCGGTATGGCCAGCCGAACGCCCGGCGGTCTCCGTCACCGTGACGAACAACGGGCGCGCACCGATGCGAGGGTGGAACGGTGGCGAGATGCCGAGCTCCTCGGCGATCTCCCGCCTGGCCGTCGCCACCGGGTGTTCCCCAGGGTCGACGTGCCCCCCGGTCGGCAACCAGCGCATGGCATCACGATGATCGACGAGGAGCAGCTGCTCGCCTGGCCGATCGACGAGGACGCAGTACGAGACCAGGTGTTTCGGCGGTGTCGCCGGCTTGGCCAGGCGGAAGATGTCGGCCCCGCTGTCGATCCAGGTCAGGGCATCGGCGCGGTGCGCGGCCTCCAACGGGTCGAGCGGATCGACATCATCGACCAGGCGGCGGATCGCAGCTCGCATCGGACCGACCGACGCCGCAGCTAGAGCGGGCCGAGGTTGGTCACGGCACCGATCGCGGTCTCCGGGTCGTACCCGGGGATGTCGAGGTCGGGGGCGAGGTCGAGGAGCGGCACCACGACGAAGTTGCGTTCGGCCATGCGGGGATGGGGGACGGTCAGGTCGTCCTCGTCGACCGACTCCTCGCCGACCAGCAGCACGTCGACGTCGAGCGTCCTCGGGCCCCAGCGGACCACCCGGACCCGGCCGGCGGCGGCCTCCAGCTCCCGGCAGAGCTCCAGCAGCTCGCGGGGCGACCGCCTGGTCTCCAGCTCGACCACGATATTGAGGAACGCCCCCTGCTCGGGACCGCCGACGGGGTCGGTCTCGTAGACCGGCGACACCGCCACCACCTCGGGGATCGCAGCGACGGCCTGCCGCAGGGTCGCTCGCCGGTCGCCGAGGTTGGAGCCGAGGCCAAGGTAGGCCGTCCGCATCGGTTCGGTCACGTCAGCCGGCTGGCCTGACCCGGTGGATCCGGACACCGGTGGTATCGACGTGGGCCGCCACCGGGGGTCGAAGCTTGCGGACGGCGACGGTGACCTCGTCTGCGTCGGTGTTGGTGAAGACCAGCTCGACAACCCGGGCCGCGAAGCGCTCCAACAACATGAAACGCTCGTCGGCCAGTCGCTCGACGAGCACGTCGATCAGGGCGCCGTAGTTGGCCGTGTCGTCGAGGTCGTCGCTGGCGCCGGCGGCCCGCAGGTCGAGGTGGAGGTCGAGGTCGACGATGAACGGCTGCCGACGTGCCTGCTCCTCGGGTAGCACGCCGCAGATGACCAACATCTCCAACCCACGGACTTCCACCCGGTCACCCGGTCGACCCTCTGACGGGGCCGGCCCGCCGTCGCGTTGTCGGTCGGTCACGTCTGGCTCAGGCCTCGCAGGCCGGGCGGTTGGCGGCGGCTTCGGCCGCGGCGACGATCGACCGGCCGGGGGGACCCATCTGGCGGCTCAGGATCTGCTCGACCACCATCACCGCGTCGAAGGTCACCGGCACCATGCCGGTCCAACGGAGGTAGCCGGCCATCAGCCCGGCCAGGCGGTCGCCGACCTCCTCCATGTGCACGAGGAGCTTGTTGCCGTCGGCCAGCAGGCTCTGCATCTCCTTGTAGATCTGGGGCAGGGCGGCATCGAGGTCGAGCGACGGTGCGAACGGCCAGTGCTTCCAGGGCATGCCCTGCTCGTCGTAGCTGTGGAGGTTGTGGTCGGACGGGATCAGCGAGACGACGAACGAGAAGTCGTTCTCCCGGATCCAGATGACCTCCTCCTGGCGCCGGACCCGACGATGGTTGGCGCCGTAGCCGCCGGGGCGCTCACAGATCGCCAGCTGTTCCTGGATGATCCAGTGGAATGCTCTCGGGCGGATCCCCTGGGCCCACTTGCCTTTGGCCATGTCACCTTTCTCCTGCGGCCTCGCCTGCGACCACCATCGCAGCCTGTCTGGCCGCCTTCACATCGTGTACCCGGACCAGTCCCGCCCCCTGCAGCATCGCATACGTCGCCGTCGCCACCGAGCCTACAAGCCGATCGTCGGCGGGAACGTGCTGATCGGCCCCGTCGGAGCGGGCCAACAGCTGCCCCAGCATCGACTTGCGACTCGTGCCGACGGCGACCGGCCATCCGGTCGACACCAGCGCATCGAGGTTGGCCAGCAGCTCGAGGTTGTGGTCGAGCGTCTTGCCGAACCCGAATCCGGGGTCGATCCAGACCTCCTCGACCCCGGCGGCCCTGGCCTGCCCGGCCCGCTCGACCAGGAAGTCCCGCACCTCGGCGACGACGTCGGTGTAGGTCGGTCGCTGCTGCATCGTGGCCGGGGAGCCCTGCATGTGCATGGCGATCCAGCCGACGCCGAGCTCGGCGGCGACCGGCCACAGCTCGGCGGTCGTGTCGTTGATCAGCGAGGCCCCGGCGGTGACCGCAGCCCGAGCCACCTCGGGGCGGCGGGTGTCGATCGCCACCCGGCAGCGAGAGCTGAGGCGCTCGACGACGGGAATGACCCGACCGAGCTCGGTGGCGACGTCGACCGGCTCGGCCCCGGGGCGGGTTGACTCGCCGCCGATGTCGATCATGTCGGCCCCCTCGCCCAGCATCGTCTCGGCGTGCTCGATCGCCCGGTCGGGATCGAGGAACCGTCCGCCGTCGCTGAACGAGTCGGGGGTGACGTTGAGAATGCCGAGCACCAGCGCTCGGACGTTCCGGGTCGACGACGTGGAACCGGATGGCGGGGCGGTTGGCGGAGCGGTCGACGGGGACACGAGACCCACACTCTAGCGAGCCGCTTCCGGCCCGGGGCCGGAGCGGATCTGCCCGGGTCGACGCATCGGGGCACCGCCATCGGGGTTGGTCGGCCCGATGCGGCCCGAGGCGGCCCGATGCGGCCCGACCCGTGTCGGGTCGGATCAGGTCGCCTCGATCCGAAGCCGACCGCGGCTTCGGGCGATCCGGCGGCCGCCGGAGATCTGGCAGGCGACCACCTCGTGATCGACGACGGCCATGACCCGATCGAGCTCGGCGGCCGACGGTGGATGGCCCCGCTCGTCGGCCAGCCACCGCCGCAGGGCGGCCTGGGCCACCGGAAGCGGCGCCTGCGCCAGCGTTGCGGTGTCGGTCGGGTCGAGATCGGCGGCCTCGCCGTCGACGTGGTCGCGGACGGCCCTGGCCAGCGCCGCGGTCCTGGCCAGCAGCGGCACGGGGTCCCGGTCGGCGATGTCCCCGATCAGCGGCAGGAGCTCGTTGCGCACCCGGTTGCGACGGAACCGCGGGTCGCGGTTGCTCGGATCGGCAACCGGGTCGAGTCCGACCGCCCGGCAGAGCGCCTCGGTCTCAGAGCGGCGCAGGCCCAGGATCGGATGTCGGGGACCGGGGGCCATCGCCGCCAGACCGGGCGGGCCGGCGCCCCGCATCAGGTTGAGCAGCACGGTCTCGGCCTGGTCGTCGGCGGTGTGCCCGGTCATCGCCGTCACCCCGAGGACCGCCAGGCGGGCGTCCCTGGCCCGCTGCTCCAGGTCGGAGCCGGGCTCGACGACGACCCGCTCGGACCGGAAGCCGGCCCCGAACCGCTCGGCTGCGACGGCGACCACGTCGGCCTCGGCTGCGGATCCGGGCCGTAGCCCGTGGTCGACGTGCACCGCGGTGACCGGTAGGCCGGCAGCCGTGGCCAGGACCAGCAGGGCGAGCGAGTCGGCGCCGCCCGAGACACCGGCGATGGCCTCGGCCGGCCGGCCGGACGACGGCGCGGCCGGTTCGGGGAACGTGCAGCGGCTGAGGAGGTCGGCAACCAGTCGATCGACCTCGCGATCGCCAGCGGTCACCGGTCCGCTCCGGTCAGGCCGCGGCTCCGGCCCCCACCCGCTCGATCCACAGGGCCGGATCCCGGATCTCGTCGATCGATGGCAGCGTTTCGGGTGAGGTCCACACGAGGTCGAACAGCTCCCGACCGCCGGCCTCCTCGACCGCATGGACGAACGCCTCGCCCTCCTCGTACTGGGCGAGCTTGGCCTCCATGCCCGTGAGCCGCTGCACGAGCTTGCTCAGACCGGAGGCGTTCTTGCGGCGCTGGCTCATCACCTTGGCGAAGCGGGGCTGGGACGGGATGAGGTCCTTCGCCGCCCGGTCCATCGTGATGTCGCCGTGGCCCTCGAGCAGGCTCATGAGCCCGGTGACCTTGTCCATCGTCGCCCGCTGCTCCGGGGTGGCGAGCAGGGCGGAGATGCCGCCGTCGGCCAGCGATCGACCGTTGCCGGCCCGCCGCTCGGCCACCTGCTCGCGCACGACCTCGAGGAAGCGGCCCGGGTCGGGATCGACCGTGTCGACCAGTTCGTTGACCAGCGACAGGAAGTAGGGCCGCAGCCACGGGACGCCGGTGAACTGGGCCCGGTGGGTGCACTCGTGGACCGCGATCCAGAGCCGGAACTCGCGGGGCGGGAAGCCGTAGCGCTTCTCCAGCGACAGGATGTTGGGCCCGACGTAGTAGACGAGATCCTGGTCCTCGGGACGCTCGTCCTCGATGATCAGCAGGTCGTACTGGCCCAGCACCCGGCTCGACATCCACCCGAGCAGGGCGCCGGCCTCGGCGCCGGCGACCTTCGGACCGACGGCGTCGCCGACCTGACCGAAGACCTCACCGACGGCACTGCCGACGGGGGCGACCACGTCGGCCAGCGGCCCGAGGGCCCGACCGATGGTCGAATCGGCGAAGCGGGGACGACCCTCGCCGTCGGCTTCGGCCTCGGCGGCCTCGGCCTCCTTCTCGGCTGCGGCCGCCTCGGCCTTGCCGAGCAGCGGCCGGAGCAGCCGGTCGAACGACGCCAGGTTGGCGTCGACCCAGCCCATGCGGTCGGTGATCCTGGCCCTGGCCTTGCCGGCGTCGGAGTGCAGCCCGGTCTCGGCCGCCACCAGCTCCTCGGCCTGCGAGGTCAGCTCCAGGAAGTCGGCCTCGATCGAGTCGTGGTGGTAGCTGTCGGCGAACGGTTCGCGTCCGGCGATGCGCCCGGCCACCGTCCTGGCGAAGTCCCAGTCGACCTCAGGATTCACTGGTCACCACCTGTCGTGATCGTGCCCACTCGCCGCAGGTGCGTCCGCCACAGCTGCACGTGCTCAGGGCTTGCGGGGATAGCGGGGATTCTGGACCTTGGCCAAATAGCCGACGATGAGGCCGACGACGCCGAGCACCCCGCCGATTGCGAGGAAGAATCCGAGCCACCAGTGCCATACCACAGCGAACATGGACCCAGTGTAGGACGTGGGGGCCGGTGGTCGGCGCCTCGGGCGACCGCCGGCCGGAACCGGGGATCCGCCGCCCGACCCGATGACTCAGCTCGAGCGGTCCGGACGGTCCGGGCGAGCGGGGCCGAGCGAGATCTCGGCGATGGCGCCGAAGACCTTGTCCTTGAGGTCGGGCGGCAGCTCGGTCTGGCAGCGCTGCTCGATGAGACGCCGGAACTGGGTCTGCACGTCGTAGATCTCCCCGCAGCCCCGACAGTCCGCCAGCCGCTGGCGCACCTCGGCGGCGCGGCCCTCGTCGAGGAACCCGTCCATGTAGTGGTAGAGCTCCTCGAGCGACGGGTTGCACCGAACGGGCGGCACTCCCGTGCAGTACGGGTTGGCGACGGCGTCGGTCTCGACGTCTGGCGACGGGCCGGTCGGGGGGACGGACTCGATGGGTTGATCGCTCGGTTCAGTCATGACGTTCGAGCCCGGGTTCCCGGGCGGGGGGCTGTCGGCGGCGCGGTGGGCCGCCGCCTCCGGATGGAAGCTACTACTCCGCCGGGGCCGACACGAGACCTCGGGCCTCTGCGAATTCGTACAACTCCTTCTGGAGGGCTTTTCTTCCCCGGTGGAGCCGACTCATGACCGTTCCGACCGGGATGTCGAGGATCTCGGCGATCTCCTTGTAGCTGAAGCCCTCGACGTCGGCCAGCAGCACCGCCATGCGGTAGGCCTCGGGCAGGCCCTCGACGGCGTCGACCACCTCGGCCTCGGAGAACACGTCCATCAGCTGGTCTTCGGCGCTGCGGCCGTAGCGGCTCGAGTCCTGGAGACGGCGATAGAGGTAGAGGTCCTCGATGTCGTCGAGCTCCGCCTCCTCGGGGCGCCGGGTCCGGGCCCGATACCGGTTGATGTGGGTGTTGTTGAGGATCCGGAACAGCCAGGCCCGGAGGTTGGTGCCTGCGGTGAACGAGTCATACGAGCGGTAGGCCCGCAGATAGGTCTCCTGGACGAGGTCCTCGGCGTCGGTCCGGTTACCGGTCAGCCGGACCGCGGTGGAGTACAGCGAGCCCATGAAGGGCTCGGTGTCCTCGACGAAGGTGGCGCGATCGGCCATCTCCCCACAGTAGTCAGCATCACCGACAGGACCCCATCGACATGGCGGCCGCGCCTGGCGACCGCCGCCCATGACACCGATCGACATTCGTTGTCAGCTGCGTTACGAAAAGAAGTCGAATTCCGTAGACTGGGGACGTGATCGAGGAACCGGTGCTTCTCGTTGGAGCGGAGCAGTCGGGCACCACGTTGCTTCGCCTGATGCTCGACTCCCACCCGGAGGTCTCGTTCGCCGAGGAGTTCGATTACGCCATCGATGTGATCTCGGCGGACGGGGAGTTCCCGAGCACGGTCGAACTCGGCGCCCGCCTCGCCCTCGACCGCTCCTTCTCCACCTCGGGCTTCGAGTTCGACCCCTCGCTCGACTTCCCCGAGCTCGTCAACGGCTTCCTCGCCTCCCGGCAACGCCGCTCGCAGGCCCTCGTCGTCGGCGCCACGGTGCACCACGGCTTCTCCCGGGCCCTGCACCTCTGGCCTCGGGTCCGCCTCCTCCACCTCGTGCGAGACCCCCGCGACGTGGCCGCAGCTCGGATCGCCATCGGCCTGGCCGGCAATCCGTGGCACGCGGTGGAGCACTGGATCCGGGCCGAGGACGAGTGGGCCGCCGTCGAACCGCTCGTGGCCCCGGACCGACGCCTGACCGTTCGCTTCGGCGACCTCGTGCGGGACCACCACTCCACCCTGACCACGATCTGCCGCTTCCTCGGCGTCGACTACACCGGCCAGATGCTGAGCTACGTGAACGACACCGACTACCAGGAGCCGAACCCGATGCTGGCCGGCGACTGGCGGGACACGCTGTCGTCACAGGACGTCCGGCTGGTCGAGGCCCGGGTCGGCGACCGGCTCGTCCGGGCCGGCTTCCCGGTATCGGGCCAGGATCGTCTCGACCCGAGCGACCGCCAGCTCAACTGGCTCCGCTGGCACGACCGGGCCGGCCGGATCGCCGGGCGGGTCCAGCGCTTCGGCGTCCGGTTGACCGCCGCCGACCTGGCGGCCAGGGCCATCCGCAGCCAGCCGCTCAAGCGGTCGGTGCAGTTGCGGGTCAATCGGGCCGAGATGGAGCTCCGAAAGAAGAGCTGGTCGGACGCCAAGTACCGCACCTCCAGGTAACCGGATACGTTCAGCCGGGGTGAGGTTGCTCCCCCGCCGGCTCGTCGCCGGCCTGTCCCGGCTGCGGGCCGACGAACGCCTACTCGTCATCTGTGGCTCGACCGTGCTCGTCATGGCCGGCCAGGGCGTTGTCGGTCCGGTGCTGCCGCTGTTCGCTCGGGACTTCGGGGTCGGCGCTGCGGTGGTCGGGCTGACGTTCACCGCCTTCGGGCTCGCTCGGCTGCTGCTCAACATCCCGGCCGGGCTGTGGGCCGACCGCCGAGGTCGGCGGTTCCTGCTCGTCGGCGGGCCGCTGATCACCGCCATCGGCATGATCGGCTCCGGCCTGGCCCCCTCGATCTGGGTCCTGCTCGCCTGGCGGCTCGTCGCCGGGGCCGGCTCGGCCCTCTACATGACCGGGGCCCAGATCTACGTGATCGACATCGCCGCCCCGGAGCAGCGGGCCCGCTACATCGCCACGAACCAGGGGGCCCTGCTCGTCGGGGTGAGCGCCGGCCCGGCGATCGGTGGCCTCCTGGCCGACGGCTTCGGGCTGCGGGCGCCGTTCCTCGTGGTCGGCGGTGCTGCCGTGCTGACGGCGATCTACGGCTGGTACCGGCTGCCGGAGACCCGTGACGCCGCCGCCGAGGCCGAGGCGGCCGCCGAGCCGATCGACCCGCGGGCCAGGCGGGCGTTCTTCCGTTCGCCGTCGTTCCTCGCCGTCGGGCTGGTGGCGGCCGCCGTGTTCTCGATCCGAGGGTCACGCCAGACGCTCGTCCCGCTGTACGCCAGCGAGGAGTTCGGACTGACGGCCGGACGGATCGGGCTGATCTTCACCGGGCTCGGGATCGTCGGGCTGGTGCTGATCGGGCCGGCCGGGGTTGCCGCGGACCGCATCGGGCGCAAGCCACTGATCGTCCCGACCGGCTACATCGCCGCCGTCGGGGTGGTGGCCTCGGCGTTCGCCCCGACCGTCGAGCTGTTCGTCGCCGGACTGCTGTTCTCGGCCATCGGGACCGGCATCAGCGGCCCGGCCCCCGCTGCCTTCGTCGCCGACATCGCCCCCGAGCAGCTGCGGGGTTCGGCCATGGGGGTCTACCGGACCTACGGCGACCTCGGCATCGTGTTGTCGCCGCCGCTCAGCGGTGCGTTGGCCGACGCCACGTCCCTGCCGTTGGCCCTGGCCGCCAACGGCGTGTTCCTGGCCCTGGCGGTCACGGTCTTCCTGTTCGGCGTGACCGAGCGGCGCCGCCCGGCCGGACTGGCGACCTGATGAGCCGACCAGGACCCGACGCACCGGAAGACGACGAAACCGACGCCGGTCCGGATCTCGAGATCCCGTCGACGGCGCCGCTGGCCCTCCAGCTCGCGGTCCGGGTCGAGAAGACCGCCCCGCCGACCGCCGATCAGGCGGCCGTCTCCGCCGCCCTGGCCACCATCGCCCTGCTCGACGACGAGCGCAGCGGGCCGGACGGTCCCTGGCACGACGCCGTGGCTCGGTGGAACGGGGCCAGGATCCGCAAGATCGTCCGCCGGGGGCGCGGCGCCGACTGGCGCCGGGCCCAGGAGGTCGACGGGGTCACCGTGACCGTCGACGGCGTCTCGACCAGGGCCTTCGTGCCCGGTCCGATCGACCGGGTGCCCCGACCGGTGGCCCGCCTGCAGATCCAGGCAACGCCGCTGCAGGAGTCACCGACCGTGTCGTCGATCGAGGCCCGGCCCGGACTGCTGATCGCCGTCACACCCGAGGTCACGATGACGTGGGGCAAGCGGGCGGCCCAGTGCGCCCACGCCGCCCACCGGGCCTGGCAGCAGGCCTCGCCCGATCGGCAGGCGGCGTGGACGGCGGCTGGTCGCCCGGTCCAGATCGTGCATCCCGACGCCGCCCGGTGGGCCGGGCTGGCCGACCGGGCCGACGTCGAGATACGCGATGGCGGGTTCACCGAGATCCCGGCCGGCACCCGGACAACGGTCGCCCGCTGGATCGACCCCGCCGTCGATCCAACGTGACGACGGGCGACGACACCGATCGCTGCGGCGCACGATCGCGGCCCGCCGGGCCTGGCCGGCTAGAGGTACACGCCGTTGCGGCTGTGGCCGAGGAAGGCGACGAACCCCTCCTCGGTCAGCCAGCTCGACCGCATGGCGAAGCCGGTCTCGCGACCGTCGGCTCGGCCGCGACACGTGGCGTCACGCATCTCGCCGAGATATGCGTCCGGGGCGTCCGGCGGGACCGAGGTGCCGTTGCCGCGGGTGATGACGTCTGAGCGGGCGATCCAGTTGAGGTCGACGTCGATCTCGGCCGCCACCGACACGTTGTTGGCGAAGAAGAACGTGTCGGGAACCGGGGCGTTGCGGAGCCGCAGGCGGGCACCGCGCCCACCCCGCCGGACCACGAACGACTCGGGCGGGATCTCCATCGTCCAGAACAAGCCGTTCGGAGTGATGCCGGGGTTGAAGTCGTGCACCTGACCGGGGCCTCCCTGACCGGGAAGCAGCAGGTCGAGTCATATGAAGGCGAACGTGCCGTGGTACTCGTTGCCGTCCTCGGCCACGTAGCGGCCCTGCATCACCCGGACGTCGAACTCGCAGTCGAACGTCTCGCCGTCGCTGCTGGTGGCCTCGCCGGCGACCACCGCGTAGGCGGTGAAGCCATCGAAGTCGCCGATCGTGTTCGGATCGGTGTCGGGGCCGAAAGCGGGGATGCCGATCTTCTGGGTGGCCGAACCCTCGGGCCCCGGCAGGGTCCAGTGGATCGAGTTGAACGGGTCCGGCGGTCCCGGATCGCTCGGTGGGGTGCTGAAGGCGATCGGCTTCGGCATCGGCAGCTTGGCGAAGTTCCGCCCGCCGTTGGTCGCCCCGGCCGGACTCGCCACCCCGATGGTGGTCGCCGTTCCCACCGCCGCAGCCGCAGCCGCGCCGCCGAGGAAGCGCCGCCGGGGCAGTCCCCGGGGCGCGTCGTCACGAAGTTCCATGGTTCCCTCCTGGTTGTCGAAGGGGACCGTAGTCGCCTCGACACGCAGCGTAAGAAACTATTCATGGAGCCGATGGCTGACCTCAGCGGAGCTTGCGGAACAGATCGTCGAGTGCCTCGCGGAGCAATGAGGCCTCGGTGCGGTTGAGGCGGCCGGCGAGCTTCGACAAGCGGGCGAGCGACGCCCTGGAGTAGTAGTTGCTCTTGAGCACCATCTTCTCCTCGACGTAGATGGCGACCCGACCGCCACCCTCGGCCTTGCCCCGGGCGAGCGCCTCGTCGGCGCACCGGAACAGCTCGGCGGTATCGGTGGCGTGGGGCGGGCGGGAGGCGACGCCGAAGGTGGCGCTCACCGTCACCTCGGTGCCGGCGTGCTCAATCGGGTGTTCGGCGAGGTGGGAGCGGATCTCGTCGAGCAGGATGAGCGCGTTCTCCGACGAGGCCCCCGGGAGTCCGACCGCGAACTCGTCGGCGCCGAGTCGGCCGATGATGGCATCGTCAGGCAGGGAACCGGCCAGGGTCTCACGCCAGGCGACGAGCACCCGGTCGCCGGCGTCTCGGCCGTAGGTCTCGTTGAGCTGCAGGAACCCGTCGAGATCGGCCATGGCCACGGCGAGCGGACCACCGGCCACCACCTGGTCGATGCGGGCGACGAGTTCGTCGAGATCGACGATCGGATCGATATGTGTACTCATGATGTATATATGTCGCGCCGATGTATGTGCCTGTCAAGCGTTTGCTCCCGGCCATCGGCTCGGCGGTACCGTTCGAGCCGATGACCGACCCGACCGACCGGCTCCGACCCGCCACCGCGGACGACCTCGCCGCCATCGGCCGGGTCCACGCCGTCGCCGCCCGTCTGGCCTACGCCAACATCTTCCCAGCCGACGCCACCCCGCCGACCCCCGAGGCGTTGGCCGGCGGGTGGGCGACGCTCCTCGCCGACCCGCACCCCCTCGCCGACGTGCTCGTCGCCACCGGACCCCGTCGGCCCGCCGAGTCGGGCCCGGCGTCGGAGATCGAACACGATGCCGTCGTCGGCGCGGAACCCGTCGGCCCGAACGACGATGTCGTCGGCGCGGTACCCGTCGGCCCGAACGACGATGTCGTCGGCGCGGTCGCCGTCGGCCCGAACGATGCCGTCGTCGGCGCGGTCGCCGTCGGTCCGAACGATGCCGTCGTCGGCGCAGTCGCCGTCGGCCCGAACGATGACGTGCCGACCGGCCTCCTGCTCCACCGCCTCTACGTCGACCCCGGGTGCCAGGGTCGTGGGCTCGGGGTCGCCCTGCACGACCTGGCGCTCGCCCGGGCCGCCCGGCGGGGCGCCACGGCCATCAACCTGTGGGTGCTCGAGGCCAACGCCACCGCCCGCAGCCTGTACGAGCGCCACGGCTGGTGCCTGGTCCCGGGGCCGACCCTGGCCAACGAGCCGCCGTCGATCGTCGACGTGTTGTACGAGCGCCAACTCGAACCCGGTCCGGCGGCGGCCTCGGAGGCCATCGACCGTGCCTGACATGGTCCTGGTCCACGGGGCCTTCCACGGCGGCTGGTGCTGGTCGGCCACGGCGGCGGAACTGACCCGCCACGGCGTGCGGGTCCATACCCCGTCCCTCACCGGGCTCGGCGACCGGCGCCACCTGTTCTCACCGTCGGTCGACCTGGCGACCCACGTCACCGACATCGCCAACCTCATCGAGCTCGACAGGCTCGACGGCTGCGTGCTCGCCGGCCACAGCTACGCCGGCAGCGTGCTGGCCGGGGTCGCCGACCGGCTCCGTGACCGGGTCGGCCACTACGTGTTCGTCGACGCCTCGGTTCCGACCCCCGGTTCGACCCGCTGGGGGTGGTCGTACCTCAACCCCGACCAGTGGGATGCCCGCATGGCCGACATCGACGGTCCCGGCAACGGGCTCGGGATGCCACCGTTCCCCGCCTCGGCGTTCGGTATCGACGATCCCGACCTGGCCGCCTCGGTCGACGCCCGCCTCAGCCCGATGCCACGGGGCTGCTACACCGAGCCGATCGAGCTGACCAACGGCGGGGTCGACGGCCTGCGCCGCAGCTACATCGCCGCCGCCGACCCGGCCTACGCCAACATGGCCGGCACCGTTGCCTGGGTCCGCCACGATCCCGAGTGGACCTTCCGGGAGCTGGCCGCCGGCCACGACATGATGGTCACCCACCCGGTCGAGCTGGCCGAGCTGCTGCTCGAGCTCGCCGCCGACGGGTGACGCCGGCCCGTCGGCGATGACGATCGCACCGGCCCGGTTGCGCGCCGACCGCTCGGTCAGCTGGCGAAGTTGGCGGCGATCCGCTGCTGCAGGAAGTCGGCGGCGGTGATCGACTCGAAGCTGCCAGACGGGCTCTCGATCAGGGCCGGCTTGTTGGCCTGGGCGAAGAAGGCGACGCTGTAGCGCGACGGGGAGGACTCACCCGGCCGCGGGCCCCGGACGCGGTGCAGCGTTGAGCGGAGCTGGTCGTCGCTCCAACGCATCAGCATGTCGCCGATGTTGCACGTGATGCGGTCCTGGTCGGTTGCGACGCTCGTCCAGCGCCCGCTGGCCGCATCGTCCCCGGGGCAGACCTGCAGGCCGGACTGGCCGTCGCGCTGGAAGAGCAGCGTGAGGCAGTCGTAGTCGGTGTGGGCGCCGGCCCGCCACTGGCCCCCCTCGAAGTCGGCGGCCGACATCGGGAAGTAGTGCAGCAGCCGCACGGTGCTCTGGTAGCCGTCGCCGTCGGGATCGTGGGCGCCGGCGAAGAAGTCACGGTCGAAACCGAGCCGGTCGGCGAAGCACGACAGCACGTCCATCGCCACCCGCCACGACGCCCGCTCCATCGCCTCGAGCGTTGCCCGGAACCCCGGGAGCAGGTCGTCGGCCGGCCACAACCCGTCCATGTTCGGCCGGGTCATCTGGTACGACTCCTTCTGGTCGTTGACCCGGGTCGACGGTCGGACCTGGCTCCTGGACTCCCAGCCGGCGTTGAGCTCTCGCCGCCACGGGACCGTGGCCTTGACGTCGTCGGCGAGGGCGAAGAAGGCCTCGGCGGCGGCGAACGAGCCGTCGATCAGCTCGGCGTCGATGCCGTGGTCGACGAGCTGGAAGAAGCCGACATCGGTGGCCGCGGCCCACAGCTCGTCGGTGATGCCACGTCGGCGCTCCTCGAACCGTTCGAGGCTGATGACGGGGATCGGCCGGTCGGCATCGACCCCGATCCCACCGATCGTCGCCTCGAGTGCGAGCTCCCGCAGGCTCGGATCCCGGTCCGTTCCCTCGGCCATCGATTCGCCTCCCAGCCCGGTCGTCGACTCAACGAGGGTAGTCAGGAGCCGGCCGTCGGTGCCGGGTCGTCGGCCGGACTCGCCGGACGGCGACCGGGATCGGGCGCCGGCTCGGTCGCGGGGCTCACCGGGCGGCGACCAGCCTCGGTCGCCGGGACCGGGCCGCTCGGCAGGGCCGGGAGCGGCTCGGGGGCGGTCGTGGCCGGGAGCGCCGGCGGCGTCACCGGCTCGGTCGGAGCCGGCGGCCCGGCCTCGATGACCGGCTCGTCCGCGGGCCGACGGCGGCGCCGGCGGCGCACGATCACGATGGCGACCGCAACGAGCAGGACGACGAGTCCAAGTGCCACCCCGATCCGGATCCAACCGCGGCGACCGAGGTCGTCGACCTCGCCGTCGAGCCTCGCCGACTCGGCGGCGGCCTGGCCGAGCTCGCCGTCGCTGAAGCGCTCGGCGGCCAGCACCAGCTCCCCGGTGTGGTCGGTCCCGATGGCGCCGATGCGCTGCACGAACCCGTCGGCGTCATCGACGGCAACGGCGGTGGCGGCAAGCGCCTCGGCCGTGGCCAGGGCCTCGGCGGTCCGCGCCTCGGCCTCCCCGAGCTCGTCGGCGTCCTCGGCCGCCGCGTACGTCGACTCCAGCTCGTCCGGCAACGCCGCCGTCGACCCGGCCGGCAACGACGCCGCCAGCCCGTCGACCACCTCGGCGGCGTCGTCGCGGATGGCCAGTATCTCGCCGGCGTCCGCCATCAGCTGGTCGGCCTCGTCGAACCCCCAGTCCGACATGGCGCTGCGGACCGCCAGGGGTGCAGCCCACGCCCCGCCGTCGCCGACCAGGGCGGCGTAGCGGTCACGGCTGACCGCCCGCTGGTCGAGGTCGGCGGCCTCGCTCGGCGTCAGCACCCACTCGACGAACAGGTCGGCAACGGCCCCGTCGCTCACCACACCGCCGTTCTCCAGGAGATCGAGGTACAGCCGCCAGTCGTTGCGACGGACCTCGGTCTCGGGTGGCAGATCGCCGACGTAGGCGATCTGGTCGACGGCCGCGGCCTGCACCGCGCCGGACAGCACGTCGAATCCGACCTGGTCGACCAGGGCCCGGGTCACGGTCCAACTGGCGGCGTAGCCCCACTGCTCCAGCTCGACGTCCTCGGTCAGGCTCGACCACCGGTTCAACGGCTGGGCCACCGCCTCGTTCGACCGGGCCCGTGGCGGCGTCGGCCGTTCCTCCCCGACCGCCTCGGTCACCTCGGCCCCGAACTCGTCGGCCAGGCCCTCGGTGATCCACCGCTCGGCGAACAGCTCGCCGTTGAACCACACGTGGGACAGCTCGTGGTACATGACGTGGGTGTCGAGCTCGTCGCCGATCTCGATCTCGTTGGTCAACAGGTCGTACCAACCGGCGTAGCCGTTGAGGTACGGCGTGTAGGACTCGATGATCAGCAGGTCTTCGTCGAGCGGCCAGTCGAGCCCGACCTCGTCGATCAGGATCGGCAGACCGTCCTCCAGGCTGTCGACCACGAACCGGGTCCACGGCTCGTCGCCCGGCCACGACTGGATGTCGATCTCGATCCCGTCGACCTCGACCTCGGTGGTCACGAGCTCCTCGTCCCGGGCGAGCGAGACGGCGGCCCAGTACTCCTCGGGATCGATCCCGGTGTTCTCGAACACGAGCACCTCGTCACCGTCGGCGTCCTCGGTTGCCGTCGGCCGACCGAACCCGTCAGACCCGGTGCCGCGGTCGACGAAACCCTCCGGCACGACGACGGTCACCGTCGCCGCCTCCAACCACGGGTCGACCCACGCCTCGAAGGCGGCGTAGGCCTCGTTGACCCGGGTCAATTCGTCGCTCCTGGCCCGCCCGCCCGGCAGGGTGAACGACACGACCACCTCGGTGGTCTGGCGATAGAACACGTTGCGGCGGAAGTCGATGATCAGCTGGCTGATGCCATCGATGCTGTCGTCGGTCTCGTAGCTCAGCTCCCGGCCGTCGCCGTCGGTCACGGTGAGGTCACCGACCTCGGCCGGAACGACCAGGCCGGTGCCGTCGAAGTAGTACTGGTAGTAGCCGGACGAGGTCGTTCGGTTCGGCTTGTCGGCGGTGAAGCTCAGCTCGATCGTGACCGCGACCTCACCGGCCTCCGGGTCGACGACATAGCGGTAGTCCGCTGCGGTGTCGACGTCGGGATTGTCGACCACGGCGGCGGCCGGGGCGACCAGCGCCACCAGCGTCGTCGAGGCTCCGACGAGGAGGGCGGTCACGGCCGCGCCGACACGACCGCCGCGACCGACCGGCGCCCGTCCGGCACTCCTGGTGGTACGGGCCGCGCCGAGCCGACCGACCCTCAGCACGCCACGTCGCCCGGTCTCGTCGCCCCTCGTAACGATGTCATCGAACCTACCGCCTCGGCGGTGCGCCGTGGGATCGGGTCCGAACCGTCCGCCGGGTGGCGCCGGGCTCCCGCGAGCTGGTGGACTGGGTGTCCGAGCAACCTGGACGACAGGGGGGTTCCAGCATGGCCGAGCACGATCTGGTCATCCGCAACGGCACGGTGATCGACGGCACCGGCGGACCGAGACGACGGGCCGACGTCGCCGTCACCGAAGGCATCGTCACCAACGTCGGCGATGCCGACCAGCCACGGGTCGACGGGCGGGGGACCCGCGAGGTCGATGCCGACGGCCGCCTCGTCCAACCCGGCTTCGTCGACATCCACACCCACTACGACGGCCAGGCCACCTGGGACGCCCATCTCACGCCGTCGAGCTGGCACGGCGTCACCACCGTGGTGGTGGGCAACTGCGGCGTCGGCTTCGCCCCGGTCGACCCCGGCGACGAGGAGCGGCTGGTCCAGCTGATGGAGGGCGTCGAGGACATCCCCGGCACCGCCCTCCACGAGGGGCTGCCCTGGACCTGGCGCAGCTTCGAGGACTACCTCGACCACCTCGACGCGGCCCCACACGACATCGACCTCGCCGCCTACCTGCCCCACGCCGCAGTCCGGCTCAACGTCATGGGTGAGCGAGGGGTCGCCCGTGAGCCGGCCACGCCGGACGACATCGCGGCGATGGCCGCCATCACCCGTCGTGCCGTCGACGCCGGGGCCATGGGCTTCTCCAGCTCGCGCACCTTGAACCACAAGACTTCTCTCGGCGAGCCGACGCCGACCCTGGAGGCCGAACTCGACGAACTCGTCGGCATCGCCAGGGCCCTCGGCGCAGCCGGCAAGGGGATCATCCAGCTGGTCAGTGACTTCATCGACCTCGACGAGGAGTTCGAACTGGCAAGGGCGATGGGGGCGGAGTCGGGGCGGCCGGTGTCGATCTCGATCGCCCAGGCCAGGCGCCGGCCAGACCAGTGGCGGGTGCTGCTCGACCGGATGGCCGAGGCGACGGCCGAGGGGGTGACGATGACCGGGCAGGTCGGCGCCCGCCCGATCGGCGTGCTGATGGGCCACGAAGCCACGCTCAGCCCGTTCATGTACTGCGCCACCTACCAGCGGCTGGCCAGCCGGCCCCTGGCCGACCGGGTGACCGAGATGCGCCGGTCCGAGGTCCGGGCCGCCATCCTCGACGAGCAGGCCAGGATCGAGCGGGGGGACCACTCGGTCGATGGCCAGGACGGGGTGCTCGGCAGCCAGCCTCGGCACCTGACCCGCTGGCACACCATGTTCCCGCTCGGCGATCCACCGAACTACGAGCCGGCCGCGGCCGACTCGCTGGCGGCCCGATCGGAACGACTCGGCGTCCGCCCGGCGGAGCTGGCCTACGACGTCCTGCTCGAACGCGACGGCACGGCGCTGATCTACATCCCGTCGCTCAACTACGCCAGGGGCAACCTCGACGACGTGCGGGAGATGCTCATGCACGTCGCCGCCGTGCCCGGTCTCTCGGACGGCGGCGCCCACGTCGGCACGATCTGCGACGTCAGCTTCCCGACGACGCTCATGCAGTGGTGGGGCCGTGATCGTCCCAAGGGGCGGATCCCGCTGGAGAGCCTGGTGAACAAGCAGGCCCGGGTCACGGCGGAAACGGTCGGGTTGCTCGACCGGGGGATCCTGGCCCCCGGCTTCAAGGGTGACGTCAACGTGATCGACCACGACGCGCTGACCCTGCACGTACCCGAGATCGTGCACGACCTCCCGGCCGGCGGTCGCCGCCTGATCCAGAGGGTGTCGGGGATCGAGCACACGTTCGTGTCCGGTGTCGAGGTCACGTCGGAGTCCACGTCGACGGGGGCAACCCCCGGTCGACTGGTCCGGGGGGCGAGACCAGACCCCCGCCTGGCCTGAACAAATGGCCTGAACAGACGGGTGGAGCCCGACGCTCAGCGAACCGTGACGCGGTGCTCGACGAAGGGGGTGCCGCGCCAGTCGCGCCCGGCCAGCACCACGTCGATGGTCGACCCGTCGTCGATGACCTCGACGGTCCCGAACCGGGCCCCGCCGGGGAACTCGCCGTGGCTGTACGGACCGCCCTTGCGGCTTCCGACCTGGTCGAGGGCGGCGACGTGCAGCAGCGGGAAGCCACCGGTCGGGGTGTCGAGGCGCCCGCGGTCGGAGAGGTTCGTGTTCGTGCCGTCGTCGATGGCGACCATGTGGGCGTCGCCGCTGACCATCACGAGGTTGGTGATGCCCTCGTCGACGAGGAAGTCGGCCAGTTCCCGGCGCTCGGTGCTGTAGCCGCCCCAGCTGTCGCCCCCGACCTCGGCCACACCGGTCCACGGGACGGGCTGGATCCAGACCACGAGCGCATGGGTCGACGACGCCCGCACCAGCTCGGCCTTCAGCCACGCCTTCTGGTCCGGGCCGAGCATCGACTTGTCTGCGTCGTCGGGAAGTCCGCTCGGGTCGCGTTCGGACCGGGCGTCGGTCATCACGAATCGGACCCGTCCGATCGTGAACGCCTGGTGGATCGACGTGGTCGGGCCGGCCAGCTCGTAGCTCGGCACGTACTGGCGGTAGGCGGCCATCGCCGCCGGTCGGGAGGGTGCGGTCCGGTCGGCGTTGTCGGTCCCGTAGTCGTGGTCGTCCCAGACGTAGGCAACCGACGTCGAGCGGTAGAGGGCCGACTGGGCCGGCGAGCGGAGCACCCGGTCGAGGGCGTCGTGGAACCGGGCGACGTCGTCGGTGTCGACGTCCGCGTAGTGGAAGTCGCCGATGACGCCGAACAGGGTCGGTTCGAGGTCGGCGATGGCGTCGAACACCGCCCGGTTCGAGCCGGTCTGGGCGCAGCCCCCGAAGGCGACGAGGAACGACGACGGCCCCTCGGGGAAGGTGCGGAACGAGCCGCCGGCTCCGCGGTCGAGCACCCCGTCGACCTCCGGGGCGTAGTGATAGGTGGTGTCGGGCTCGAGGCCGGTGGCGGTACAGCGCACGACCGGTGACCCGTCGGCTCGGGTGCCGTCGACCCAGTGAGGGTGGGTCAGCTCCGCTGAAGCCGAGAGCGCCAGCCGGGCCGCGGCTGAGCCATCGGTCGGCCTCAGCCGGACGTCGGCCGATGTCGACGTGGTGGCGCCGGTCCAGATCCACCTGATCGGACCGTCGGGCAACGGCGGGGCCGACGAACCCGGTTGCTGGCCGGCCGTTGCACACGACCGCCAGAGGGCCCGGCCGTCGACCCGGAGACCGAAGGCAGCGGCCACCGCAGCAGCGCTCCCGGCACCGAGCAGTCGACGCCGCCGCCGGTCGGGCTGCGACTCGGGCTCGCGTACGGATCCGGGCTCGGGATGCTCGTCGTCACCGCCGACCGGGTGCCCGGCTCCCTCCCCGGCCATGACCGTTCGTCAGTTCGGGACTCGGAGCTGACGCCAGCGGGAGCTGGCCTCGGTCAGGTGCTCGCCGTCTGACCCGACGATGGCGCCGACCACGAAGAAGTCCGGGGTGTCGACCCGCTCGACCCTGGCCCGGGCCACCAGCTCGTCGGTCATCGGCACCGGCCGCCGGTAGCGCAGGTGCATCTCCGCGGTCACGCAGGCCAGGTCGGAGGCCTCGGGTGGGAGGGCCAGCTGGGCTGCGACCCCCATGACCTCGTCGAGCACGGTTGCCTGGATGCCGCCGTGCACCACGCTGTCGAGCCCACAGTGATCCGGGTCGGTGTGATGGCGGACCTCGACGGTGCCGTCGTCGTAGCGCTCGAACCGGAGCCGGAGGCCGTTCGGGTTGCCGGTGCCGCAGCCGAAGCAGCGGTCGACTCCGGCGCGGTCGATGGCGACCGGCTGCGGGTCGGCCGGTCCGGGGTGGCCGAGGTCGGCCGCGAACTGGTCGACCGCCATCAGCCGCCGACCAGGCGCTGCCGGAACCGGCGCATCCCCCGGAGCCACCGGTCGTAGTCGTTGGCCTTCCGCTCGAAGTAGGTCGACACCTCGGGGTGGGGCAGCACGAGGAACCGCTCCTCCCGCATGGCCTCGACACAGTCCCTGGCCACGTCGTCCGGTTCGAGGATGCCGTCACCCGCGGCCTGCCTGGCTGCATCGTTCAACGGGGCGTTGGTCGGCTTGTCGAGGGCCCGGGGCCCGAGGATGTTGGTCCGCACCGCCTGGGGGCAGAGCACGGACACGCCGATGCCCTCGTCGCCGTGGTTGATCAGCACCCACTCGGCGAAGGCGACGGCGGCATGCTTCGACACCGCATAGGGGCCGGAGTCCATCTGGGTGAGCAGGCCGGCGGCCGAGGCCGTGTTGAGCAGGTACCCGCCGCCACGCTCGACCATCCCGGGGATGACCGCCCTGGCCGCATACAGGTGCGACCAGGTGTGCACGTTCATCATCTTCTGCCACTCGTCGGTCGGCAGGTCGAGACCGCCCCGCAGCCCGTAGCCGGCGTTGGACACGAAGACGTCGAGCGACCCGGTTGCCTCGGTGGTGTCGACGACGACCTGCTCGACCGCCCGCTCGTCGCCGACATCGAGCGCGGCCGAGGTGGCCACCCCCGGATGGGCCTCGTTGACCATCACCGCGGTCTCGGCCGCGTTGTCACCGTCCAGGTCGGTGCAGACGACGGCCCGGGCGCCCTCGTCGGCGAACGCCGTGGCCAGCGACCGCCCGATGCCCGATCCCGCTCCGGTGATGACCGCTACCTTGTCTCGCAGTTCCATGCCCGCCGACCCTAGTCCGGGCGATCTTGAGCGGTCGACGCGGCATTTGAGAGGCTGGTCGTATGCCTTACGTGACCGACCGGCTGATCCACGACGCCGACGCCCACATCATGGAGACCCCCGACTGGCTCACCCCGTACCTCGATCCGGCCATCGCCGATCGGGTGAGTCGACACGACCTGGTCGGCGGCGTCGGCGGGGCCGGGACGGACGGCGAGGAGCGGTTCTTCGCCATGGCCGCCGAGCGCCAGGCCGACCCCGAGTACCGGGCCAAGGACGAGGAACTGATCACGATCCGCAAGAACTGGGACGCCCCGGGCTCGTGGATCGCCGCCGATCGGCCGGCGGCCCTCGACCATCTCGGGTTCGCCAGCCAGCTGGTGTTCAACACGTTCGACTCCGCCTACCTCGAGGAGCTGGAGCACGGCGACGACCTCGACCTGGTCGACGGGGTGGCCAGGGCCCACAACCGGGCGATGGTCGACTTCTGCTCGATCGATCGTCGGTTGCTGCCGACCTGCTACGTGCCCCTGGCCGAGTTCGACCGGGCGACGTCGATGGCGGCCGAGGCGGTGGCGCAGGGGGCGGCGGCGTTGCTCGTTGCCTCCAGCTGTCCCCGGGAGCACTCGCCCAGCCACCTCGGCCTCGACCCGGTCTGGGCAACGGCGCAGGAGGCGGGCATCCCGATCGTGTTCCACGTCGGCGGCGGCGGTCGGCTCCTCGACACGACCTATTTCCGCAATGGGCTCCCGATCCCGCCCGACTTCCACGGCGGAGCCGAGAACTTCCGCTCGGTCGACTACATGGCCATCCCCGGGCCACCGATGCAGACGCTGGCCACGATGCTGTTCGACGGGGTGCTCGAACGCTTCCCCGAACTGAAGATCGGGGTCATCGAGCAGGGGGCCATCTGGGTCCCGGGGTGGATGCGACAGATGGAGTCGGCGTTCGACGCGTTCGGCCGCCACGAGGACCGGCTGCAGGGACTCAGCCTGCGGCCGAGCGAGTACGTGCAGCGCCAGATCCGGGTCACGCCATACCCGACCGAGGACGTCGGCTGGATCGCAGCCCAGGGCTGCGAGGACGTGCTGCTGTTCTCGTCCGACTACCCCCACGTCGAGGGCGGACGTCGGCCGATCGAGCGGTTCGAGCGATCGCTCGACGACGCCTCCGACGAGGTGCGGGACAAGTTCTACGCCAGCAACTTCGTCGACCTGATGGGCCGGGCCCTCGATGTGCTCGACCGGGCGGCGGCACCGGCCTGACGTTTCCGGGGCCGGGTCGGGGCTCAGGCCCGGGCGAGCACGATCAGCTCGAGGCTGGTCTCGGGCTCGAACGGGCTGCGATCCCAGTCACCCCACACCGTCTCGACCGTGAACCCGGCCTCCTCCAGGCCGGCCCGCACCTCGTCTGGATTGCGGAAGCGGAGGTGCTCCAGCACTTGGAGGTGCTGGCCGTCCGGCAGGATCGTGTTGCCCTGGTGGGTGATCGTGTACGAGTCGTCCGGCCCGGCGACGGTCCTGGTCTCGGTCCAGGAGGTGAACGAGCCGCCCCGGGGATGGGGGTGGGTGCCCTCCGTGTTGGCCCGGACCCAACGGGCCGACCAGTCGATCGACGGGTTGCGGGTCTCGAACGAGAGGTGGCCGCCGGGAACGAGGCAGCGCCTGGCCTCGGCCAGCAGCTCCGCCCACTCGTCGTCGGTCACGAAGTACTGGGCGACGTGGCCCATCATCACCGCAAGGTCGATCGAGTCCGACGGAACCCGGTCGGGGCCGCCGCTGATCCACTCGACGGTGTCGCCCCCCGGCCTGCTCCTGGCGACGTCGAGCACCGCAGCGGCCGGGTCGACCCCGACCGCCCGGAGGCCACGGGCCGCGGCGTCGACCAGGAACACGCCCGTCCCGCAGCCGATGTCGAGGATCGATCCCGCCTCCAGCTCGGCTGCGAGGTCGAGATAGAAGTCGAGGTCCCAGCGGCCGGCGGCGCAGAGCACGTCGTAGGTCTCCGCCAGGAGCGGGTGCTCGGGCCAGGGCTCGGACAGCTCGGTTCCCACGCCGGCGACCGTACCGGTGACCCCGGTCGAGGGCGAGCGAATTTCGGGCCGCTCGGCCCGCTCGGCAATGGGGGCACCCGAGCCGGGGCGGGTAACAATGGGGCGATGGCCGACACCCACCTCCCTCCCCTCGTCGCCGAGGTGGTCCAGGACCTCCGTTGCGCACCCCAGGCGGTCGAGCTCGACCTCGACCCCCGTGGCACCGCCACCCGGTGCCACACGCTGATCCTGGTCGAGCACACCGGGCGGTGGCCGGCGAAGATCGAGGACATCGACCTGATCGCCGCCCTTCCGCCACTCGGTTCCGGGCATCGCATCCTGACCACCCGGTCGGACCGCGGCGTCGGGTCGGCCGCCGACCGCGACGCCGCGCCGCCGCTGTCGGTCTGGCGGGCCGGCGACGATCTGCGGTTCACCGGCGTCGACTACGACCTCGACGGAGGCGTCGACGGCCCGGCGCTCGCCGCGGCCATGGCGGCCCTGTCCGAGGGGGCGGATCCCGGTCAGGCCGACGGCGTGACCGTCGTCGGCACCGCCCCGCCCGAGGTGCTGATCTGCGGCCACGGCCGGCGCGACACGTGCTGCGGCTCGTTCGGCATCCGGCTCCTGGCCCAGGCCAGCGAGCTGGCCGCCGCCGACCCGGACGGGCCATGGGCCGGGGTGCGGGTCCGGCGGTGCAGCCACACCGGCGGCCACCGCTTCGCCCCGACCGGCATCACGCTGCCCGAGGGCCGGATGTGGGCCTTCCTCGACATCGACCTGCTCGATGCGGTGGTGGCCGACCGACCCGAGCCCCGCCTGGCCGACAGCAACCGGGGCCTGATGGCCCTCGAACCGATGGCGCAGGTGGCCGAGGCGGCGCTGTGGGACCGCACCGGTCCGGCCTGGCGGTCGCAGCGCCCGACCGTCGAACGCATCTGGCCGGCCGACGATGCCGTCGACGC